>JABCSI010000154.1 GCA_018238965.1 Promethearchaeota archaeon | reverse complement strand
AAAAATTGGGAATTAAAATTTCGACCTATTTCAAACTCTCTAAGGGGTCCTTTAACAAGACACTGGCCAAAATTGCTTTGCGCATCATCATCCCGTAGTAAGTTTGCTCGAAATACTTAGCCCGTGGATCGCTATCGATTACAGGATCAATTTCATTTACTCTGGGAAGCGGATGTAGAATAATCGCATCTTCCTTGATAATTTTCAAATCGTCCTCGGTCAAAATGAACATATCTTTCACCTTAGCATACTCTTCCAGGTCGGCAAAGCGTTCTTTCTGTATTCGGGTCATGTAAATCACATCCAATTTGGGCAGTATCTCCCGAAAATTCGAAGTTTCTACAAAATTTGTGTTTTTAAGAGTAAGCGAATCCTTGACCCTATACTGCATTTTTAATTGCTCGGGGCTAATGAAATAGAGATTTGATTTAAAATTCGAAAATAAATGGGCAACCGAATGCACTGTTCGACCGTATTTCAAGTCCCCGATTAAACCCACATTCAAATTATCCACCGTGCCCTTTAAATCATGTATGGCTAAAACATCCAGTAAACCCTGGGTGGGGTGTTCCTGTGAGCCATTTCCCGCATTTATGATGGGAATATCTGAAAATTGCTGGGCTAATTTGGCTGCACCTTCCTTACTGTGGCGTATCACAATTACATCGGCGTAATTTGCAACAGTTCTAATCGTATCTGCCAAGGTTTCTCCCTTTTTGACAGAGGATGTGCCCGCTTCCGAGAATCCCGTGACACTTCCCCCTAGACGGAGCATTGCGCTTTCAAAAGATAAGCGAGTTCGGGTCGAGGGTTCGAAAAATAATGCAGCCATAACTTTTCCGTGCAGCGCATTGGTAAATTTCTCCTTATTTTTCTCAATCTTCAGTGACAATTCAATGAGATCTTCCACATCAGAGCGTTTAAATTGCTTAGCCGAAATGACGTCCATATTGTAAAATTTTTCTAAAATATCCATCAACAATGAAAAAGAGCGATTTTTTTTATCATTTACTCTTTCGATTATCAACGCCGTAATACCTCTTCTGGGAACGAAATTCTTCCTCAAAGGAAAAAATGAAAAAATTAATTATCAATGTGATTCTTGATCATTTATCGTTACTGCAGAAGGAACTACAATGAAATTCCCGAAAAATAAGCGAAAATATTGCAAAAATTGCAACACTCATACCCCTCATAAAGTCTCAATTTACAAAAAGGGCAAAGAAACACAATCAGCCCAAGGTAACCGCCGTTATGCTCGTAAAAAACGTGGCTACGGTTCGCAACCTAAACCAATTCAACATAACCAAGCTAAGGTTAACAAAAAGACCACACCTACCTACAAATGTTCAAAATGCGGTCGGATTACAATTGGAACTGCCTTGCGATTGAAGAAATTCGAGCTTATGAATAAATAATCCTAAATTACGGAGAAAAATAAAAATCAACGAAGTGAAACCATCATGAATAAAAAAAAAGATGAACTCGTGCCCAAACCAAAAAGCCGCTTTTTGCGGATAAAATGCTTGAATTGTGGAGCTGAACAAATTGTATTCGGATGCGCAAGCATTGAAGTCAAATGCTTTGTCTGCGAAAAACAATTGGTGCAATCCACCGGCGGAAAAGCCCGAATCCTAACCAAAATTTCTGAAGTGTTAACGTAAAATTTCTGAAGTCTTAACAAAAAATTTCTGAAGTGTTAACGTAATAACTCTCTCTTTTTTAGAACTCCTGGAAAGAAACGATTATTGCCGTGTTTCCTTTCAGATAAAATTTTATTTTATAAAACAGTGTCCCATCAAATATAAGATATCCAACGATATTAGGCGATAATATGGTCGAATTTTGTCCCAAATGCGAAAAATTAATGCGAAAAAAGAAGAACGAAGAGGGAATATATGTCCTCTTGTGTGCCTCTTGTGGGTTTTCGAAACCCCACGAAAAGAAAAAGGCCGGAACACATGAAATGTCCAAGCGAACCGAGAAGAAGATAATTGATAATAAAACTCGGGTATTGGATGATGATACCGACACCTTGGATCTAAAACCAAGAACAAGAGTGGAATGTCCTAAGTGCGGTACTTTTGAAGCCTTCTACGAGCAATACCAAACCCGATCTGCGGATGAACCCGCAACGACCTTTTACTCCTGCGTAGAATGCAAGCATCGATGGCGCGAATATTGATTTAATCCTTTTTATTCAATTTAATTTCATATTATTTTATATGATCTAAAGAAATATTCGTAAGATTTTTTTCGCTTTCTTAATATGATAAGTCCATGAACCTCCCAGAGCATTTACCCGATTATCAAGGTGCCTCAATTGTCAATCTGATGAGTTCCATCGGAGAACATCTTGGGATTTCCAACCCCTATGCGCCGTCATCGATACTCCCTCAAAATTCCCTTTCGCCCGGGGAAAATATTGTGCTTCTGGTCATTGATGGTATGGGATACGAATATCTTAACTCTCACGGGAAAGGTTCGACCTTCCTGAAACATTTACAGGGGCGAATGACTTCTGTGTTTCCCACAACAACGGCAGCAGCCATGACATCTTTCTATTCGGGGGTGGCGCCTCTCAATCACGGTATTCCGGCATGGCACACCTATCTTCGGGAATTTGGTGCGGTTTCTACTATTCTTCCCATGACTGTAAGGGGAAACCGTAGTTCTCTTCTGCATAGTGACCTTCAGGCTAAAGATATATTTCAATTCGAATCCTTCACCCGTAATCTTAAGGGTTCTTCCTACTCGGTGTTTCCTAAACCGATATATCGGTCTCCCTTTAGTTCCTACGCAGTGGAGGGGACGAAGGAATTATCCTATTCCCCCAAAAATCCTGCAAAGTTCTTCCGTAGAATCCGAAAATTACTCCGAACTCTTCCATCTGCTCCATCTGTTCCATCTGCTTCATCTGTTTCAACTACTTCATCTACTTCTTCCCGCGCTTCTCCTACATCTCCCAATTATATTATGGGATACTGGTCGGGTTTTGATTCAGTGGCCCATACCCATGGCATTGAAAGTGAAGACACATTTCAGCATTTTCAGCAAATAGATCATGCCTTTGGGGAATTTGTAGACCATGTTCGGGATCGCTATCCTAACTTGAAGATTATTGTTACGGCTGACCATGGATTGATGGATTCAACCGAAGATCAAGTTATCTGGTTAAGGGATCACCCCGATCTCAAAAAAACAATGACACTTCCCTTTAGTGGGGAAGCGCGGGTGCCCTTCTTCTATGTTCGGGCCCATGAGAAATCGGCCTTTGAAAATTACATGGAACGCCACTTTGGTGACCAGGGAGAATTATATTCCATCTTGGATTTGAAGAAACAGAAACTCTTCGGATTGGGGGAGGCGCATCCGCAATTCTGGGATCGGATCGGGGATTATATCTTGATGATGAAGGATAATTATATTTTCAAGGATCAACTTTTGGGGGAGAAAAAGGAATTCCTAATTGGGAATCATGGGGGATTAAGTCAAGAAGAACTGTATGTCCCTCTGATTGTTCCCTAATCTCCGCATCTCCGCTGAGTTTGTAATTTCTATTATATTTATTAATTATTATATTTATTTCTGCTTTTTTCACTATTTTCGTTATTTCTGTTGTTATATTTTTTTATTTTTGGAGAAAAGCAATTGCATCAAGAATTTCCAAGGGCCTCCCTTGATTGGATTAACAATTTTGCCCTTGATGTACGTCGAATTTACTTTTAGATCAATAATGCTCTCTTTTGCCACTGTAAAAGGGTTTTCTTCCATCATAATGAAATCTGCCCATTTCCCAACCGCCAGAGTTCCCCTTGTCTTTTCAGAATGCGTGGCATAGGCGCCGTTATATGTATATGTCCTAAAGGCTTCATAAACCGATAGACTTTCAGTTTCAATGGGAAAGTTTACCATACCGTGGATCTGTAAGAAGGGGTTCAGGGATTGAATGGGGCTATCCGTTGATCCGCATATAATTCCTCCCCTTTCTACAATGGATCTTAATGGATTTTGAAGAGCCACAATTTCCGGCTTTAAATATTTCTCATACATTTTCATACTCGAAAAATTATAATTGATCCAGTTAAATCCCGGTTGGGGAACAACTATTATATTGAGCTTACTAATTGCCCTATCCAAGGCAGCCTTTGATGGAAATTCAAAGTGATCTATCCGAAGTCGTTGCTTGTTAGCAAGATCTGAATTATCTTCAAGAATTTTTTCGTAAACATCCAGTAATTCATCAATAGCCCGGGTTCCAATTGCATGGGCGGTAATCTGATATCCCTTTCTGTATGCCTGCGTTGCATATTTCGAGAGTTCATCTTTTGGATAAAGGATTGTTCCAAAATTTTCGGGTTCACCAATATAGGGCTCATAAAAGGCTGCGGTTCGGGCACCTACGGCTCCATCCACCTCCCATTGAAAACATCCTCCGACTCGGGGCGATTTCATACTGGTAAGATAGGGATCGAGACCACTTACATCACGAATTTGGGGATATAAATGAATGTACAGGGGGAACTTCCCCGCAAATTTGAACATAAATTTCAATCCCGAATCTTCCTCTACCTTATTTTTAATCCCATCCAAACAATGTAGATCCACAATACCAAATCTGATTGCCTCATTAAGGGTGTTTTTTATCCCGTTCAGCATAGATTTCATCGGAAAGTTGTCTGTAATCAAACCAAAAAGTTTCTCAGCGTCAAACTCCGGCATATCCTCGGTTAAAATTCCATTATGATTACGTGCCACCGGATCTATTCCAATTTTCTCCAGTGCAGGGGTCGATAGTGAAAACGCATGCCCATCGATAGTAGAAAACATCGCAATGCGGCCGGGAAGCCATTCATCAATTTGTTCTCTATAGGGTAGATGCCCTTCGGCAATAGAAGGAACAATCACATTGGTGAAAATCAAGGCTTGTTTGGGTGATTTTTTTGCTGCAAACACCTGAACTTTTTCCTTTATCCCACTTAAGGAAGTTGGTTGAAGTTTTCCCTTGACTATTTCTGAAATAGGGGTTCCTACTTCACAAATAAGGGCAGACATCATAAAATGAACATGGGAATCGATTAGCCCGGGTAATACCGTATATCCCTTTGCATCAATTATTTTTTTTCCCAGATTTCTCGAATTTTCGGGGGATTTTTCGAATAATTGAATGATTTCTCCATCTTTTACCCCCATGGCACTAAATATTTCGCCCTCTTTTTCTAAAGAATAAATTTTTGCGTTAACAATCAATGTATCAAACATAATATTTGCCTTGTTTTTTGAATACTTACCAAAAAAATTAGTAAAAATAAAAGTAATAAAAAAAATATTAATAAAAACAAAAAAAAACAACTTTGGTACAACATAAAAAAAGCCTTTAATCTTTTATTATGTTAACCCCTTTCATTTCAGGGAGGAATTTCGCAATCAAGGGGATCATAACAACAGCCGTTAGGATGATAAATATCAAGAATATGGTTCCTAAAGATAAAAAGGTTGCCAACTGGCTTGAGATTAAAGATCCAACAATCAGACCAACAGCATACATCATGGAACGCCACCCTGCGCAGGTACCCCTGATGTTTGTTGGAAAATTCTCCACACAGTAGGTTTTAGAAAGCATGAAAATACCCCAAAAGGAGCCATTCTCAAAGAAGCCTGCAATCATCAATATCCAATAAGATCCGGAAACTGCAACCGATTCCGCAAATACGACCAACACAATAAAAGAAATTACATTTAGGGTGAAATACATATAAAATACATTCTTCCGCCCAAATTTATCCGCCAGAACTCCGGTAATTCCAAAGAAAATGAAGGTTCCAAGGACGGACACCATGATAATGTTGGTGACAACATCTGGATCTGCACCATTTTGGACCACAATCAAATCTGTGAAGAAAGCCTCAATTACACTAATTGCAGCTGCACCCATTCCCAACAATAATCCGAATACCATGAAAACAAATAACTTGGTCTTATGCTCTCCCTTAAATGGAATTATTAACTTTTTCCATTGGGATTTCCACCCGGAGGTTTCATTGGATTCGGTTAATTTTCTATTCTTAAATGCGGTTGTTTCCTTTAATCCAAAACCCAATAATGATAATGGTATGGCGATCATTCCAAGATAGGTCATCCCCCGCCAAATTGTGGGATCAACATCGGGGGCAACGGTTACAAAAATGCTCCTGCAAATTGGAATTGCTACCGCCCCCAGAGCGCCGATCCCGGCAACAATGTATGTGTAAATTCCACGTTTTTCGGCGGGAGCTTCCTCAGAAATAATTATTACCCATATATCGGAAGAGAAAAAGATCCACAGAAATAGAAAACTTATGGTAAACATCCACACACTATGTGATAGATACAGCATGAATGATGCGAATCCCATACCAAAGAAAACAATTATCATCATGGGTTTGCGGCCGATTATGTCTGTTAAATTTTGGATGAATAACACAAACAATAATCCAACCGAAGCCACCGCTTGGATGAGATAAAACGTTGAATGATCAATTTGCAAATCAGCCTCGATATAAGATACTACAGTAGTATAGTAACTTGTCGTGTACGAATCCATAAATTCGTAGAATACCATGTATACCAATAGAAATATCATATATTTTTTTGTTCGACTTGTGGTTTTTGTAGTTTCCATAAAAACACCTCTTGAGGTTTACTTGTTGCTTGAATAATATAAGCGTTTAGGTTTCTATATTATGAATTGGTGATTTACTAGGAATTCCAACCAATTTAGAGGATTGGAACGATGAATAGATCTTTCTATAATGACCGAAAAATAGTAAAAATTGAAAATTGGAATTGAAAAAAAATGTTAACTTGGGCACAACCTCAGGGAATTTCACGAAATTTCTTTAAATTTCTTATAAGCTTGCATGTATAGTTCAAAATCCAATTGATCCATATCTTGGATTATCTGGGTTGCAACAAAGGGGGTCGCACTGCCATCCAGTTCATATTTACCCAAAATACGGTATAGATTTCCTTCTTGAATGGCTGGGCTTTCCTCCGGAAGTTCGCGGATATGCACCTTTCCCGTGGTATCATCCAAATAAAATTCATCATTTTGATTTTTATTGCGGGCGTATCCCACCAGTTGGACGAAAGTATCTACCGGTTGCAGTTCTTGGATTAGTTTCTTCGCAAAATATTGATTTCTTGTGGTATCGTCATTATATGAGTCAGACATAAATATTCACTTCATTTTCGATGTAGTCTAATAAATTATGATTCTCGTGATTTTTAAAATCACCGCGCTCCTATTAATAAGTTAAACACTAGGGTTATTGAATGGTTAATATGGTGATTTATTATTTCTCCCCAACACACATTAATATTAAATCGAGTTAAAATCAATCGAGGAAATTTGAATGTTTAAAGTAAAAATGAAAGATAGCAAAATGGTTCGCGGGATTTTCGACGCAGTCTCATCCATTATCAGCGAAACCATCTTAAAAATTGACCCTGCCGTTGGTCTGACAATGACTGCAATGGATATGTCTCATATTTGTTTGGTATCATTGGTGCTCCATAAAGATGACTTGGATGAATTTCAGGCCGATGAAGTGTATGAATTGGGGATCAATTTGGAGGATTTGGTCAAAATAATAAAGCGAAGTGGCGCTTCTGATGAAATTACTTTCTCACATGATGCTTCCGCCAAAAAGCTGATTATTGAGATGAAACCGGCAGAAGCTAAGAAAGCGCGGAAGTTTACGATGAGTTTAATCGACTACGAGGGAGAAGAAATTGACATCAATGCCTTGAACGAGATGGAATTTGACAATCTGTGCAGTTTAAACCTGTCGTATCTTGATGAGGCGATCAAGGATGCCGAGATCTTTGCGGATGTGCTGCAAATCCAGGCAATGCCAAATTTGGTCTTTTCCACGGCAGGAAATATCGGTGATATGGAGTATGTTCTGGAAAAGGAAGAACTGATCACCTCGGATCTGAAAAGTGAGAGTGTGGGGGTCTTTTCGATAGCCTTTTTGAAAAATGTATTGAAGGTGAGCACAATCACAAATACCATCAACCTCGAACTTCGAACAGATGCACCCTTGAAATTAAATTTCCAAATCTTAAATTCGAGTCATATTTTGTACTTTTTGGCCCCGCGGGTCGAAGATGATGATGACGATTCGATTTATGAAGATTAGGCTGGAAGATTTTCCATTATTTTCTTTTTTGATTTTTGATTATTCTTAATTTTAGAGAGGGTCGGTTTGCAAAATGAACAATTCCAATATTCCACCGCAAACCTTTTATGAATTTCCCTGGTTAAATGGAAGCAGTCAAGTTTTATTTGAATTTCTTGGCATATCTCCTGAGCAAGGGAATTCTTTTTCATTAATCCAGATGATTTCTGTATTATTTCACAATTTTCCAGACCTATCTTCACGCATTTTGGCTTTTTTTAAGAACGCTGCCGAATCGAATGAAAATTTTCCCACCCCCACCGATGACATAGCAAATTTGGCAATGTATCCGATATTACAGATAATTGCTTCCTTACTGGGGAATCGTATCCTAGGCAACGCCCTCGCAAATATTTACGCAAAGCATTGTCAACTTGAATTGAAGAAAAAAACCGTAAAATCCCCCCGTCTCATTCTTAAAATCTGTGAAAATCTGGGGATAAAATGTAACTTTTTGAACAAAAATATTATTGATAGCATTAATTATCCCTTCCAGATGGATTTTCATTCCTACCTGGCAATCTCAACTAAATTAACGGGTGATGAATGGAAATTGGTTAATAAGATCTTCAAAAACGGAAAGATTCACCTAATACGTAATAATGTAATAATGCTTATCCGGGAAATGGTTAGAATTAAAACCAAGCCCGATTATAAAGCGATAGATAAGGAATTAAAGGAAGAAATTGAAAAAATCCCAGAAATCCATGAAATTATCGGAGAAATCGAAAAACTCATTGCAACCAATACTAAAAGGTTTAAATCTTCCCTGTTTATTGAAGGTGAGAAAATTGAGTTTGAGCTCTTTCCGCCTTGCATGAAATCGATTCTGTATCGCGCTTCCCAGGGAGAGAACCTATCCCATAATGAACGGTTGGCAATTGCCTTTTTCTATCTTAATACAAATCATACTGTGGAGGAAACCGTTGATGTTTTTCGCACAATTCCGGATTTTGATGAAGGGATTGCCAGATATCAAACGGAATTTGCCGCAGGAAAGGGCGGAAAGGGGAAAAAATACAAAATGTATAGGTGCGCAAAGTTGAAAACTTTCCGACTTTGTAGGGCTGATCATCCGAAATTCGGAGATCCCTTGTGTGTAAAAGGCGGAAAACGTAGAGACGGGACCTACTCACCGATTACAAATCCCATTAAGGATTATCTCTTTTGGAAAAAGGTCGAATTACGATATCTACACCGCTCCCAAATTCCCAATGTGCCAACAGCTGATCGTAAGAAAACTTC
>JABCSI010000153.1 GCA_018238965.1 Promethearchaeota archaeon | reverse complement strand
AATGAACAATGACCCATTGAAGATCGCTCTCTATTTGCTTGCGTGTAATGTACAGCTTCCAGCAATGGACCATAATACTGGAAATCTTTGGAATTTCACGAGTTCCTTCCATGAACTTTGTGGACTCGAAAACATCCAACTAGCTAAGGATATCCAGCACCGTTTTGGGATCTATACCTTACAAGAATTCCAAACAAGTCATTTTAGCACATCTGGATTTTCTGAGTGGTGGAAGGATCGGGATGATTTAATTCGCATGATTGAATTAGGTTCTATTCCATCCGGAGTATTTGAACAAGGATACCGAATTTTTGCGGCAGCTCAAAGATCCAGAATTAATTTATTCTAATTTTTTCTTCCTTCTTTTTGTTCAAAATTTGTTTTTTACAGAGAAAACTATAAAAAGAGAATATCTCATAACACTTATTGCAGGTGACCAGTTCCCCCGCTGTTGGAATAATGAAAACAGATAAATAATAAAAAAAATGCTCCTACTTTTGAAGAAAAAATTTTGAAGTTGTAACCAAATAGGTCGCTTAGGCTGATCAGAGACTCAAATGCTCAGATGTTATTTAACCCAGTCTGCGATGACCTTATTCCCCTTGGGCACAATAAAGGTGATTAATAAGACGAGGGAAAGAATCGGGGCCAGTAAGAACATGGAAAATTTTTGATCTGTAATCGCTGAGACCATACCTATCGGAAATCCTGCTACCAGAGTCACCATTGCTGCTATTACGCCCAGTTTTAGGACAAATTCTTTATGGTGCAGCAATGAGATAACAAAACTCGCCCATAACAAGGCGCCAACCCAGCTAAGCCGTTGCCCGATTAAAAATACCGATGCGCCCTCCGATTCTAACATAAGGTCTGTCGATGCAACTCCATTCATAAAGCTCATCACATAGGCCATACCGGCCAATAGACAGATTTTCACAATATTTTGGTCAATTTTGCGCACGAAGGTTAGGAGCAAGAAGAAGGCAATCAAATTTGGTACAAATACGGCGAAGTAAATTGGTGGAATGCCCCGGATTATGGCCGGCACCAACATGAAAAAGCTCAATAGGCTAAGCACATTGCCAATAATTGCCATAGACCATGCCCATTTTTCCTTCCGAATAAAACCAAATGTGGCTCCTGCCCAAAATGCCCCTCCTAGGAGGACAATATCATTGATCACCGGCATGACATATTTTGAAACACTTATGCCATCGGTAATGGGTTCGCCTTCTGCCCGCCCTGCCAACATCTCGGCAGCCATAATCTTTTCATAGACAAGCATAAAGCTAAAGTAGACCAATATAATGCCGATCAAGGCACAAATAAGCGCAATGATCGCTCCAGCTTTAGATTTTTCTTTCGTTAAGTTTTCTTCAATATTTAATTTTAGATCTTTTTGTGTGGTTTCTTGAGACATGCTGTTATCTTCTTAGGGAAACATGTATAAAAAGCTTGCTCAATCCCGTAGTCAATCCATTGAATTAGCTTAGAATAATAAAATCTTTCAATACACAACAGAATGGATTTTTCAAGATCTCGAAGTTGATTGCAGATTGTCACATAAATACTTGGATTGATGAAGCTAGTTGGTTACAGAGAAAACCATAAAAAGAGAGTTGCCTTAATTACCGGTGACTAACATGTCTCCCAACGACAATTGGCGCGCAGCACTGAAGGATTTCTTAGATAAAACTTATCAAGAGTGTGCTCAAAAGCAGTATGAATTTATACTTGCCGGCTCGGCTGCGACTGCGATGCAAAATTGTCGGATTCAACCCAAGGATATTGATATTTTGGCCAAATCTCCCGAAACTGTAAATTTCATTGCAGATTTGATGAGTGATTTTGAAATCGATGAGTTTCCCAGCGATGATATTGATTTATGGTATTCTTCGAAACAGAGTCGGGTTTTCATCATTAAAAACAAAGAACGCAATGAGATGTGGCATATGGCGAGGTGGATGGTGCAGGGGGTTAAAATCGAAGTTTCTTTTATGGCTTCCTTGAGTACCTTGGATGATTCGCATGAATTTGGATATATTTGGGAAAACGGCCCCGATATGTATCCCCATGTTAAGCATCTCGACTTTGGGACCTATAATATTGGAGTCGTGCCTCTGGAAATCCAACTTTCTTCAAATTATTTACGAAAGCTCCATGATCGGGTTGGGGAAATTGCACGGATATTTCACTCATCGGGATTTAACAAAAATCTTCTACAACAAGCATTGACATCGGAGCAGTATCAAGATTTCCTTCTCCGTATGGAGGATTTTTCCAAATTTCCGCACCGCTGATGATTAATCCTCGATGGCTAAACTTGGTTCGGGGAGAATTTCCAGATCTATTTCTGGGGAAGAATTAGCAAAACTCATGATTATTACTCCCGTGATCACAATTATACTCCCAACTAATTCATACCACTGGAATATTTCATCGAGGAATAGTATCCCTGCGAAGATCGCAATTACCGTTGCCAAACTTGCAAAAATCCCTTGTTCTGCCGCCTTTAGTCGTTTTAAACTGTAAATTGTGAGCAGAGATGTGCCCACTGTTGTAAATACTGCCAAAAATAGGATACTCCCAATAAATAGGCTCGAATTTTCCAGAGTAATGGAAGAATATCCATTCCAATCTCCCATTACGAGCCCCAATAGCGGGAAAAGTGCTGTTCCGATCCCAATTCTAATATAGGCCAGGGTCATCGGATCATATTTTTGGGCTAATTTCCTGCCAATGATCTGGTAAATACTTGCAGAAAATGTGGCGATAAGGATGAACACCACTCCCCAGGGATTACTGGGTGAGGAAAATGCCCCCTTGAGCAAATAAATTACGATCAACCCTCCCAAAGTTAAAAGAAGACCGATAGTTTTTTTCCGGGAGAGGGTTTCCTGAAGGAAGATGAATCCCAAAATAGCCACCAGGGCCGGCGATATTGAAGCAATCAGTCCAGCTTCCGATGAATCAATTTGAATTAACGCCAATGCCTGAAACGTAAAAAAAATAATAGGTTGGAAAATCGCAAAAAGAAATATTTGAAGAGGATGGTGTTCCAAGGCTAATTTCACTTTTTTAAAACCTTTAGTAATAAGGATGAAAATTGTCAAAATTATGAAGGAGATCACGAACCGGAGGGTGAGAACTACGAAAGTTGGAGCGAAGGATAAGGATGTTTTCATGAAGAGAAAGCTCAACCCAATAAAAAGGTAATTGAATGTCGCTCCCAGCAATCCCCGATTTCGATCCGAATCGTGCATACTAAAATGACGATCCATGCATTAATATTTATTTGCTAGGGTTTTTCAGAAAAATTAAAAATCTTATCCTTCCTATAGAGGTACACAATACACCTATGATGAAAAGGCATTTGGCTGATTTTCTCTGGAATAATATTACCAATATCCAGAGAGAAAATGACGGACGCAGAGTTTCTGAGGTGCATTTTTCCCTTTCCATCATATCGATATTGAAATCTTTTTTCCTCCTGCTTAAAAACTCCCTTTCTAATATTTAGAACCATTGGTTTCAAATCCTTAAAAAACCTTGAAGAAGTTATATAAAATGAGCCCCTCAAAATACCGATCCACGAATTTGATCATTCAAACTATTTTAGAGGGGATCATTCGAGCCGATAAGAATCATACTTTGATTAAAGAAGGGATAGTAAAATCCCATTTAATTCAATATTGTGGATTGAAATCGGTGACAGCGGAGAAATACTTCTATAAAATGATAAAAGCAGAATATATTGAGATGATAAAGGAACCCTGGGGAGACCGGGAAGTAACAAAAGTATTTATCACCCCAAAGGGTGAACAAAGGTATAATTGGTTCGTACAAATTAACGCCGAATTAGAAAATTAAGTATGAAGATATTATGATGATTTAATGATTTAGGGGTACATAACATGAGGACAGATAGCAATAATAAATGGAAAGAATCGGATGAATCAAATCCTTCTAGGGAATCCACAAATCTTAATTCTCCAAATTCAAATTCTTCATCTGCGAATCCTAACTCCCAGAGTCCAAATAATGAGAATGCTTCTACCTTATCCTCATTCAAGCAAATGGAAGATTATGGCATCTTATATCTAAAAAAGCAACGAAAATATCTTATCTTCAGTGCGATTTTTCCAATATTTTCCATCCTCATTCAGATTTTCAATATTTTCTTTATTATGGGCCAATTTATGGTAGAAAACGCCCCCATGGGCCACATGAATCATGGAGGTCCTTCTCTTTTCGATTTATTAAGTCCATCATTTGTATTTCTGTTACTTTCCTTTATTGCATTACTGAAATTTTTGATTTTGAAGAAATGGGATAGTCTGATTAATTTGTATCTGCGCCATTCTTCCCTTCCATCAAAATTTACCTCAGAAAAGGATCAAGCCACCTCAGAGGTGTCTCAAAACTCCCGAAATATTTCATTAGCAGGTCTTTTTTATGAAATTATTGACACTATGCTTCGATTGCGCAGTGTTTTTATTATTTTCAATATCATTTTCATTTTCTCCCTTCAATGGGTCTTTCGATTTATCATTATGGTAGTGCAAGTAACATCTGATCCTTATTCAAGAAATATTCTCTTCTTCAATATCATCAACCCGATTGGAGAATTAAGTATGATTATTTATTTGATTGTCGAATGGCGCCAATTTCTTCAATGGAATAAAAAACTAGTTAAGCTCGAAAATTTTGAAAAGCGGGTATACTCTGAATTGGGAGAAAGCGAACTTTAGAAAAATATTAATATCTGTATATTATTCATTTAAGGAATGAAGGCGTTAAAGGTTTGGAAAAGGATTTTTCCCATACTCCTTTTTGTGTTTTTCCAAACACAAATTTTGCTAGTTCAATCTACGATATATATTCTTCAATCTGACATTCCTGAAGTCACCGAATGGATTGAATGGGATTCTTCTTGTCGGTTAGATAATAATTCCAATTGGATTGAACTTCCCGATTTGGCACCTGCTCCTCGTTTAAACTGTGAACGAACAAACCTAACATTGCAATTGGGAGAGAGTTACAATAAAACATTTGGGTTCATCGCTGGTAAGCAGATATATATTTATTTAAATGTTCAAACGGGGGATTTAGAACTTTTGGTCTTTTTTGAAAATGGTACCTTATTCCATAATTCATCCAATTATCCCGGCTATGACGAATATATCACATTTACTCCGAAGGTCCATGGAAATTTTATGATTCAGATTACCCATGATCCAACAGATGAAATACCCGAAGCTGAAGGCATCCTTTATATCCGACAGAATATGATATTTGCCGGTGCTAAAATTTCCTATTCCATGGATGCAAATTCGGAAAATATATCATCTATTTTCTTCCGTGTGGATCAAGATTTCTCTCGCATTGAAGTAATTGTGCAGAATTCAACCACATTGGAGATAGGGAATATATCCATTTTTCATGATCAAAGTTACTATGATCGAGACGATTTCTATTCCTTCATATTTTATGATATCACCTACGAAATTATATATCCTTCAGAATTATACGAAATAGAGAATCAGAGATATCAAGGTCGGCAAACTTTGCAATGGGCTTGTCAACAAGTACCATACACGATCCCATTGAAGGAAGTGTCTGTTGCAAATCAGTCCACTTTCCTAAATATTACGGCAGATTTACCCTATAAACCAGAATTAGCTTTAGTTGAAGAAGGAACTGGTTTTCCCGCAGGTTCTTATGTCCAAATCACTTCAAAATCTGGAATTGGTGACGTTGAAATATTCGTTTATCCTGTGGTTAATGAGGATATTATTGATGCTGACAGCCCCACCGATGACGATGTAAATGACGATGCAAATGATGATGCAAATGACGATGATATAGATGATAATTCAGCAGTGAACCCCAACGATATTCTTAATTTGGACTCGATCGCAAGTTTTTCCCTAAAGAGGTTCTCCATTTTATTGGTTTTTTCAATTGGAATAATTGTTACTGTATCAATGCATAAAACCAGATACTTGCAGAAATAGTATTATGTGGTGCCGATTGTATTCAAATTACCATGAAATCCGTCCGAGTGGAGAGAAAAAATGTATCCCGTTGATGAAGATGACAATATTCAATCAAGATTATTATAATTGGAATTGTGGTTTTTAGATTGTTTTAATTGGAATTGTGGCTTTTTAGATAATATGACAATTAGAAATTCATCTATTCCGATTCAAATTCAAATTACTAATCCCAGTAAATGGGAACGATCAAGTATCGTAAAAATTATTTTTCAAAACCAAGAGCTGTATCAAAATCATCAAATTTATTCAGAGGAAAATGAAGAAATTACATCCCAAATTGATAAAAATACCCAGAATGAAGTGGCATATAATTTTGTTGCCGAAAATATTCCCGGTCAAGCATTTAAAATGTATTATTTAAAGCCTCGTGATCGTGGAGCAAATTTTCATTTACCCGAAGAGGGTCTTTTGGATGGAAATGATTTCTATCTTGAAAATGATGCAATGCGGGCAGTTTTAGAAGAAGATGGAACTCTAACTATTATGCACCGAAATCCTGAGCCAGAAAACGACGGAACCGAAGAAAAAATTTACGCAATGGGGGAAGAATTAACAAAAGGATCAATTTGGGCGGCTGATTCTTTTTTTAATTGTAGAGGCCTTAATCAAATTGTAATAAATTCTCAACCGCTAACAAACACTAAAAAGTCTAAATTACTCGAAGCAAGCGATTTCAAAGGTATTATTCAATTGGAACTCAAAGCAAATGAGAGTTCATCAACCGAATTATTTTATCGCCCTTTATTTTCGATTGATAAGGGTGAATCTCCAGTATTATTAATTACACTCCCCCGTCCCACTGAAGTTCCAGACCAAAAATTTGAAGTAGTGTTTAACTTAAATTTTGAAGTTTCAAAGAAGATCGAACAGGAAAACCATATTATTTTATGGAATGATGCAGCCCATCATGGATTAGTGATAATTCACCCCGGGATCAAAGAAATCATTCAATTTAATCCCAGTAGTAAACCACAATTAACGCAAATTACAATAGACTTCGGTAAAAAGTATAAAGAAACCAGTGAACAGGCAATAAAGTATGCTCTTCTTCCAATAAATGCCGATTGTTTAAAGGCCGGTTCAATAGATACTGAATATATCGAAAAATATGTCTTTGATTATTACAATCCCTTTGAATGGGAAATAAAAAAATAGATTCACAATTTTTTCCATAAGACTGAAGTTTTAATAAAATTCCCCATTAGGTAACATACTATGTGTCTAGCAATTCCGGGTAAAATTCTATCCCTCGAGGAACATTTCGCAATGGCCGATTTCGCGGGAACACAAAAGAAAATTGTCGTGGCCCTATTACCCAAAATTCAAATTGGTGAATATGTAATTGTTCATGCGGGGTATGCTATTGAAAAAATTAGTCACGAAGCTGCCCAAGACTCCTTAACGGCATGGAAAGAAATGATTTCCGAAGGGTTAGTAGCAAAAGAAGATTACGTATAAGAGTCAATTTTTTTTTAATTAATTTTTGTCACGATTTGCAGCGATAATCGCAATTTGGCCAATGCTAATACCTGCATCACCAGGGGGCACGTCTTTATGCTGTAGAAATTGTAAATTTGCCTTTGAAATATGTTTTTGCAAAACCCGTGTAATAATTTCATTATACGCAACACCACCACTAAAACCAATACGTTGAACACCTTCTCGCTCAGCAACATTTATGGCTTGTTTGGCGAATAATAAAGCAATATCTTCCACTAAGGAGCGTGCCAATATTTGGCGATCTTTCGTGTTTTTTTCCTGCCGAGAGGAAATCAATATTTGGATGTAATCGTAAATCAATTCATCGATAGCTACCTGATTTTTAACTACATATTGATCAAGATCCACGAATTTTTGGCGAGAATGGTTCCAAATAAAACCTTCTAATCGCATAGCAGGTTCTCCTCTGTAAGTGCGAAGATGACATACATCAAAAATAGCTGCAATTGCATCTAAACAGCGACCAAGGCTGGAAGTCATTGGAAAATGGTTATTGTTATCGTCTATAGAATTTTGAAATTGTTTTACTATAAAATTGTACTCCTCCTTATCGTGGGGGAAGTATTGAGAAAAATTATGAACATTGTTTAAGCTATTTATGAAATCAAATTCATTTCGTTTATTGGCAACATTCAAACATAACGAGAGTAACATTCTATCTGGGTATTTCGCACATAGATCCCCACCAATCATGGGAATCGGGCGAATGTTTGCTTTTCGATGTGCTTCTGTATAACCCCCATATAGAATTTCTCCCCCCCAAGAAGTACCATCCGCTCCATATCCGACACCATCTGCAATAATTGCTACCATCCGCTCGTCAATCTCCATCTTATGATCTACCATTAAGGAGGCCATATGGGCGTGGTGATGCTGGATCCCGAATAAATTGGGTTGGTTTGAAGGCGAGCTGGAATCTACTAATTGCTTTTTCAAACTATGTGCGAGTTTGGTTGAATAAAAAAGAGGGTGGAGATCGTGGCCAATGGCCTCAATTTCATGGCCATCTATTTGTAACAATTGTTGCATGTGGTGAAGAGATTGTTCCAAGAATTCGTACGTGTCGAAATTGCGAATATTTCCTATATGCTGGGTGGGAAATATACGATCTTGCCGGGAAATTGCGCCAGTGCTATTTAATTCTGCCCCCACTCCAATAATACTTGGAAAAGCTGATTTAAATGGCAATTTGTAATATTCCGGAACATACCCCCGCGATCGTCTAATGAGAAGATTTGAATTGCCCAAGGGTCGGATGACCGAATCGTCACACCTTTGGTAAATCTCACGATTGTGTAAATAGATACTATCCGCCAAATGGCTCATCTGATCGCCAATTACTTGATTTTCGATTGCCATAGGAATAGATGTAACATTCCCGCTTGTAAAAATTAATGGGATATTCCCCAATTTATTGAATAGATATGAATGAATGCCCATGTAAGGAAGAATTACTCCGATATTTGGTAATCCTGGAGCAATATTTTCTGGAAGACCTATATTGCCGTCTTTTTTCGGGAGTATAACGATTGGTTTTCTGAAAGATTGTAATAATTTATTCTGTTCAGGTGATACGTTGAAATATTCCTGTATTTTTTCCATATTGGGCATCATAACTGCAAAGGGTTTGAATTTCCTTTCCCTTTTTCTATCCCGTAGACGATCAATTGCCTTTTCATCGTCACCGCGGCACAATAAATTTACACCCCCTATGCCTTTGAGCGCCACAATTTTCGAGTTCTTTATATCTATCACGATATCATCCAAAACTCCAATTTGAGGATGGGAAGGAGGGCTTTGATCTGGTACATATTTATAATAAAAGGGACCACATTGCTTGCAATTGAATGTTTGGGCATGAAATCTTCGGTCATCAAAATTTTTATAATCACCTTCACACTCCTCGCAGAAAGGA
>JABCSI010000152.1 GCA_018238965.1 Promethearchaeota archaeon | reverse complement strand
ATTGGATTATTTTTGTATCTAAAATATTGTTAGTTTCAATATCTCTTTTAATCCATTTTTTTAAAGTTAGGAAAGAATCAATCCAAAATATTTTTTTTGATTTAAATAATTCATTCAATGATATAATCTCTTTCATACTCCAAATCACCTAATATGTCCAGTGCATCTTCTAATTCTTTATCCACGCCCTGACCGTAATCGACCCCATCAATATCTCCTCCTACTTCAAGAACATCATGGCACTTATCATAATCTTCAACTGCATCCTCGTGATCCTGTTGAAGGGCATAAAGTCCTGTTTTTGCTGCAAAATCAGTGTCTGTAACAATTGAAGTGTATGCTGTTCCATAGAGATTCCAATTTGATTCGCTCTGAAGATCTAAATTTTGATCTCGTTCCAAACATAGCGCATCATAAGAAGACTCGGCATTATCCCGATTTGTGGTTACGGTACTAATGGTTCCGTAGGTAGCAACCATATCAATATAGTAACCAATTGCATCGGACCTTGCATTTCCGTAGTTTGAATTGGCGTTTACATAGCGAGGGAGCAATACATTATTAATGGAATTAAGACGATTTTGACGTGTTACACGTACACCTTGCCAGTATACATATAAGTTGTAATCCCCTATTCGCATTGTATCTTCGAAAATACCTAACCAATAAGCCTCCCTATTTTGTGCATATGCAATAGATGCAGTATTGGAAACTGAATCAGTTAAATCACTTTTTTCAGCGTTCAAAAGAGGAATTTGGGTGCTTGCGTCTTGAACGTATATATTGAGGTAATACATGATAGTAGGGGAATTATGAGTGATCGTGTAAACAGTTCCTATTTTTGATACGGATGTACATAAAGAGTCTGCTCCGAGGCTACCATCAATATGTGAAGAATATCCATCCCTTATCCCAATCCAATAGGCCAGATTAGATATATAACCGTCCCATATGCCCTTAGCTGCACCGATCTCGCCAGTAGTGTCGGTTCCCAGTTCAATTAATCGAGCTGTAGCTGTAGCGTAAACACCATCTACACCGGCCCAATTCTCAATATCTTGACTGACGTCAGGATAGGTTGTATCTTTCAAAGTTAGGTTTTGACTAAGCCAAATAGACCAATCAGCTTCTAAGTCGCCCCAATATGTC
The DNA here is from genome assembly GCA_018238965.1 of Promethearchaeota archaeon. GTDB lineage: Archaea > Asgardarchaeota > Lokiarchaeia > Sigyniarchaeales > Promethearchaeaceae > Harpocratesius. The sequence continues at coordinate 8,350 of JABCSI010000152.1, read as the reverse complement.
GCTGGGCCTTCTGCGCTTGTAATTAATCCAGCTAAAGTGGTGGATGAATAAGTTTGATTTCCCGTAATTTGAGAATTCCAGAAAGAAATAAGATCATTTAATCGTTTAGTTTCGTTGGCTGTATCGTCTCCAATCCACCAATACCGATCCCATTGTTCTTCAATTAAACCCTCATAAATTCCGATATCCTCCCAAATATCCCCTAATATTGTATTTTCTATAAGATCGTCCCCTATAACTTGGTCCGAATATGTCTGATTCGCGGTAATCCAATCGAACCACCAATCTTGCATGGTTAAATTGCCTCCGATCCAACCCGATGTATCATCTCCGTATAAATTGATGATAGTTTGGTTTGACTCTAATTGAGAATTCCAATAACTGATGAGATTATACATATCTCCAATTTCCCCTGATGTTTCATCACCTAACTCCGAAATGCGTGTATCATTTTTACCTATCCAAAATTCAAAGAAGGAAATAAGGGCACCCAATGCAACAAACCCTGTCTCACTATTATTATAGTTAGATTCTGCTGTCAATAATGCGGGATAGTAAATATTGCCGAGATCACTTTGGGTATCACTATGCAATGTTTGATTGGCCGCCTCCCATCCGGTTAAATCTAACCAAGTCTGATTTAAGGCGATGTAAGTAGTTACTAATAGATCGTATTCATTTTCGGTCAAATTCAAATCATCTCGAAGAACATCTCTAAGGCTCTCCATTTCGGATAAATTCCATAGAGTTTCATTTAATAAATCCTCGGTTGTGGTTAGATTAAGACGGGTGGTACTTAGATCTGCTTTTAGCTCAGAGAGGGCGCTGTTTGTGATATTTAGTTCTTGTTCGAAGATAGTTAAATTCCCTTCTAAGTGGGTGACATTTTCCCAATATAGATCAATCAACACTAAATTACTATCGAGTAAATTCTCGTAATAGGTTAAATTTCCTAAAGCCCAAGATAGATCCAATTCCAACTGAGTAATTTCTGTAATGGTGGAGTTAATTTCGTCCTCTTTCGCAAAAATAATTGCCTCCATATCCCCAATTGTGCCAAATATTGAAAACAATTCCGAGAAAATCCCACTTATGGCAACACTGATGTCGATATTATAATCGACAATGAATTCAACAGGGAAGATTTCCATATATTTTTCAATATAATGGAGGTAAGCTATTGTTTCATTCAATGTATCAACAGGGAACAGTTGATCCGCATCGAGTATTAATCCGTTTTCTATTCGCTCTTGTAATTCAGTAAATGTCCAAAGAAGACCATTTGCAGTATCCATAAACATAGAATACGGAGTAAGCAATACATCATCCAGTCCCGAAACTCCATCCGAGAGCGTTAAGTTGCGCGCTATCGCACTATAATCGAGAAATTCATTATAGGTGATCTCGGCATCAACATATTCGGTGGTAACATATTCGACAAAATATTGCAAGAGATCTAAATCATCGGTGAAATCGTGATTTAAAATAACATCTATCTTTTGCTGATCGGTAATTGAAGGAATGGAAGTTGAAATCACCGTATTTACATATTCACTCATTAATTGCGTATATAATTGAGTCTGATCGATTAAAACCGATACATCCAAATTGAGATCAATGGTTGGTTTCTGGGTGTCGATATATAGGCCTTGATAATAGGATTCCGAATAGTTCCCATAGGTGAACACGAATTTATACAAGTAAAATCCTTCAATAGGGCCATAAAGAACATCGGGATCTATATCAATATGATAAGTTTGATTGGCTTGAATATCCATTGCGGCGAGCAATTGAAAATCGGCCAGTTCAGGGATATGGGTTGCAAATGTTCCATAATAAATATCAATCGAATCAATATTTGAAGTGGATACATTAAAATCATAACTAAATGATCCAACGACCTCCGCCGTATTATTTTCTGGACCAGAAATGAATGTGGGATTAAATCGGGAGATTTTTACGTCGAATACTTCACAAATTCCGAATTGATCGCTTAAACCCGTCCTATCATAGGCTCTTGCGCGAATATTGTAAAAACCAAGGGCATAATTCAACGGATCAAGAGATACGTCAAACAAAAAGCCATCTCCTGCAGTAATACCCAATGAACTACTACTGATGATTTGCCAATCGGAAGTACCTACAGGAGCAATATCAAAAATCACGTTTTCAATATCGTTATCAAGGGAATAGACCGATAAGGTTCTGTTATCATAGATAATGTCATTGTCGACTAAACTACCGTTAAAAATAATTGTTGGGGCCGAATTGTCTATAATAACATCTATTATGGTTGAATTCTGAACGCCTCCGTACTGATCAAACATTCTAACCATGATGTAGAATTGATCCGCATCGTAATGGAAAATTTCGTGGTTTTCGGTATCCCAATCAACAGAAAAAACATCGTCGACGGGAGTGTCAGTCTCCCCTATCAATCTGAATCCATCCAAAATATTGGTTGTTCCCAAAAATTGAACAAATTGCACATCGGAAGATCTTGCGGTGGCCTCAAGGGTTGTCGTTCGTGAAAGAACTTGACCGGAATATAGGCTGATCCAATCAATAACGGGGGCCATATCATGCATAATAATCGTGCTTTTAATTATTTCAACCCCAAACTCGGGAATATACCCCTCATCATTCGTTCTAACTTTGGTAGTCAATTGATAATAGTATTTTTGCAGTTCTAGGGAATTCACGGCCGAGTAATTCGAAAAGACTTCTGTTAGATTAAGAGCGATACTGATCGGGTCCAAATTGTAAACAGAATCCCCTGTTAACGTGGCATTATATAATGGTTCCGAAAATTCTTTAATGTATCCGATATCATAACGAGAAAAAACTTCGAATGTAATCTCGATATCTACAGGGATATGAGAAGTCCGAGCATTGTTGATGAAGGGTAAAATTGTTAAACTTAATTCACAATTAAATTCGGTACTGGATAGTATTTCTCCGTCGATCTCGGGCGACTGGGTGACTATTTCACCAATTGATCCATTACGGACTAATTGTTCAGATACAGTGAGCACAAGGGATTCAAATGAAGGATTGGATAGAAAACTGGCATCCCCTACTCCCGAAAATGTGCTGATTCCTGAGGATCGGTGTTGTTCCTCATAATATCCCGTGGAGGAAAATGAAATTAGGGAAACCTGTTCTGTGGTATGGGCGCGCTCCTCCTCCGCTGAATCTTCCAAACTAATGAGAGAGACATCGGTCGCAGAAAGTGAATCGATCAAGGGCCAAGAACCTTCTGACCCGTCCATTCCGATCTGGGTTACTATGGTTGTTGCAGGTAAATTTGAAAACCCGGTGATAGGGATAGAATACCCTTCGTCATTATTGTCAATGCCCCGTATTATATCTGCACTGTTGAGAATTTGAAGATACGATCCTTCTGGTCCAGATATGGTACCTGCCCCTGTTTCTATTACAATATAATGAACCGTTTCTGGAGTTGATAAAGTATATCCATATTCTAACTCTGCATCGTGAATACCTACATGGAAACCTCCATGGTCCAATTTTGGTGCATCTCTGATCTTTCCTACAGAACAAACATAGGATGCCATAAATCTGTTATTTGTATTCGTTACTCGTCGGGAAAATGTGGCAAAATCAGATTCAATATGAGGGGCAAGATCAACATTTCGGTCCGAATCCCAATTGGACTCACTTTCACACACAGACAAATTTATCGAACCAGCTTGGATTGCCAAATTTGTTCCTGGAATATAAAAATCCCGCATTTGGGTATCCTCAACCACCAAATAAAATACAGAAATTTCCTGAGGATCTAATATCTCACCGTTAAGGTGATCTGGAATAACCATCTCTACCCAAAATCCTCTCTCATCAATATTGGTTATTTGTACATCTAAAGAATTTTCAGTACTTGAAATATCATAATTAGGGCTTGCGATTATAATAGGTGTTTCGTAGTTAAGAGAAAATTCGACAAATGTTGGTAATGTACCGATATTGGTTAAGGTTCCCCATTCTAATGATGGTTCAATTGATTTCGGTAGATATGTAATATTAAATGATTGATCTACACTGCCATCTGGATTATAGATGAATAACTCAGGATTGGCAATTAGAATATTGAATTCATCAGGAACCCCATTTGATTCAGGGGGTAACATGATTGAAATTTCCAGTGCACAAATAGAGAAATCTTCTCCAATCAAATTGGTCAAATTAACTGATCCTATATAGGAGGAGGAATTTGTTGAAAATGTGTGAGATCCTACCTCGAGTGGTGAAAGGCCCAAGGGGATCAGAGATACATTTACAATCGCCGGATTATCCAAAAGTCCCACCTCAATTTGGGCTATAAAATATGAAAAATTAATTCCAATTTGGGAATCTAAATAGATGGGATCGCTCAAATCAATTGGCATACTGAATTCTACATCACCACGGGAAAGGGCGGGGTTTAACCCGATCATATCCGTATAGAATGGAGAATTGGATGAAATATTGACCGATGTTCCAGTGTAGGCTATATCCATAGGTTGACTCAGTGCGGTAGTATCGAATCCTTCCCAATGTGATAAATGCCCCGATGATGCCCATTGAGGGTTAGAATATTCCATGTCGAAAATAATTTCAGCCATCTCAAAGTAAAATTTATCGGCGGGATCTTCCGCATAAGGGAGGCTACCTGTCGATATATTAATAGTTAGGGCAATTTGCAGTATTTGAGGTTCAATAAATACTTCGGGATTTAACGGAATTTCAATAGTTTGGAAGACAGAATCTCCTCCCGTATAGATTGGTTTTGTTTGGAGAATATTCCCATCTTCGCCTAAAATATTTAAATTTATATCAAATGGGTCGTTTGGAATAAAATCCGCATCCCCCATGATCTCGCGAACAGTTTTCATTCGTAAAGAAACGGTGGCACTGTCAATCTCATTTGCCAGAAAATAAATATTTGGCGATTGGATTGTGGCGTACTGATCAGAACCGGTAATTGTCCCAAAATACATCATGTCGTGAGAATTATCAACAGCCATAGTATAATAGGATTCTGTATGATCCTCTAAAGTCCATCCTAGATATCCATCAACATCCCCAATCCAGCTCCAGTTTCGATATAGGTGGGTCAAAGAATCAACAGTAATTGGACTATTGATACCAGTTCCATCTGTAGTCGTGGGATCTTCATACGTGGAGGGATTATGATAATCCCAGCCACTGTATATATGGACAGGATCCAAAGAATCAACACGATCGATATTGGAATAATATTCATTTCCTGCAAAACTGAATCGAGCTTCGGGTTGACCTATAATTGCTGCACTTTCTTCAGAATATGAAATTTTGCCCGATATTGTAGTAGATTCAGTGGAAATCGGTTGGTAAATGTATTGACCGTCTTGTTCAACTAATTTTTCAATTAAAATTTGTTCATTGGTAACATATTTATGTGTGTATTTATCCCAAACAGTGCATGTATATGCTATCGAAAGTCCTGGATCCTCAAGTGTAAAACGGTTATCATAGACGGAAATGCCTTGTGGGTGACCTTCAACCATCGGAAATACGATTTCAGGTGTGGATGGTAAAATCATAAAATATGAAGGGTCGGAAACTGATGTGGAAATCTGACCGTCATCGGGAATCAATAAAATATCAACGTAATATAGTGTATCTAGGGTATATTGATGAATCTGATTATTCTCGGGATCCAACACAAATTCAATTTGATTTTGGGTGCCGTTTTGGAAATGATCACGGTATGTGGTAATTTCAAGGCTATCATCGGCCCGCCGAATACGTAGCACGTTCGTTCCAGAATAAGAAGTACTCCAATTGACTGTTAGCGAGTCAAAAACATGAATATAGAAAGTGTTGTTGTATTCTCCAACATATCCGCTATTTTGGGCATATCGGCATCCTAATTGAACATCCATAATTTTTGAATCACCCTCTAACCCAAGACCAATTCCAAAGAAATTTGGGAGCAAAGTAAGAAAGATGGCAATTAGAATTGCTTTAGTTTGGGCTGAAATTCGACGAGATACAACCGATGAAGTTTTATCTTTCGTTTCTTTTTGTTTCAATAGAAATGCAATACATATACCTGCAACAAAAGCCGCACCGCAAATGAAACAAAACTGAAATATGCCTGTATAATCAAATATTGTTGGAGATCCGGGAGCTTCAGATTGAATAGGCTCTAATTGATCATGATAGATGGCAATTCCGCCAAACCCATCAGTGACACGTATTTCAAACTCTGAACTTGCCGCCAATAAATCATCACGTGATAATTCTAATGTAATTAGATCGAATCCATCGACTGTGGACATCATAGTGAGGTCGGTTCTTTCTGGATCTAGGCTTATCGATACAATTTGTTGATTCCATTGATAGATTGAAACATCTGCGGTAGATCCCCATTGAAAATCTTGTATTTCAACTAAAACTGTGATGGTATCTGTGCCATCAATTTCGATTATTTCTACCGAATGAATAATTGGATCAAAATTCTCCCTAATAATCACCTGGAATGCATGATTAACTTCACCAGCAGGCGAAAAAAGGCGCAAAATCGCAGTGTAATCCCCTTCAGAGTAAATTGATGTATTCAGATTACAAAATATATCAATACCTGCCGTATAACTTCCTGCTGATAGTAAATTTTCTTCAAGATAAAATTCGTACTGGCCTTTGGGCAAATTAAAGTCATTGATTCCAAATACAATTTCATGGGTTTCATTCGATTGGAGATTAAGTTTGCTCGGTGCCACTACTGTTGGAGCTAAATCATCGAGAATTCGAAATTGGGTTGAGATGGTTTCAGTCGCCCCAATACCATCATGAAATATAAGAGTTGTTGAGTATGTACCCGAATTTAGCGAACATAGGGGAAAAGTAATGGTATTATCATCCCAAAATCTGAGAGTGGGCGAATTTGGACTTGACCTTAGAGGACGTAGGGGCAAACCAATGATATCATCATTCCAACCTTGGTCAATTTCATAAATTAGGTGTTCATCACCTGCAAATCCCTCAACAATTATCTCAAAATAGGAATTGCGCACCGATGAATCTTGGATCTCCCATTGCATGATTGCATTCGGATTACCTTGTTCGAACGTTGAAAAATTGGCTATATTGGACAAAATTTCAGGTTGATAGTTAATTGTTTTCAGCAAAAATTTTTGATCAATAGAATGACCCCAAAAATTCCGGGTTTTGAAATTAATCAAGTATTCTTCTCCAGGTATGAGTGTTTGAACGTAATCATATGGGATTTCAATGGACATCTCTTGGTCGTTGAATTTTCCGGTATGGATCTCGTCCCCATTAATAGATATTGAGAATTCTGAATACATTGTGAGGGATTTTTTATCTAAAACTGTAAAATTTAAAGTTGTATCTTCTCCAATTATATATTCCGATGAGTGGAATTGAACTACAGGATAAGAGGGATTGAGAACAAATGCTGAGACCAGAGGAAATCCTATCAAGATAAAAATAAACCAAGCCAACACAAATCTGCGATCTCTTTGGATTTGAAAATACGATAAAACTAATATAGTGATAAATAGGATTACGTCTACAACAAATAATGTTATTGTTAGCCATAACGGGAGATCGACAAGGACAAATAGACCTACCAATATGATTAAAATGAGCGAAATTACGAGAATTCTTAACTTAGGGGGTAATTTCTTTCTATTTATTAATCTTTTCTTTATCTTCAGCTTCTTTTTAGAAGATCTTTTCTTCTGCTTCGGGGTTGTAGTTGGTTTATATTTTGAAAGTGGAGATATTTCTGATAAATTCGGCTTTTGATTCGTATTTCTTTTTTTGTCTGAAATCATTTTTTTCTTCCTCCAATATTGTCATTTAAATAGTAATCAAGTAGAAGAACAAACCATTATTTCTACTTTGAATGATTATTACTAAATATCTCTTGTGAAGAATATAAATGTTGCGTGTTTATCAGATAAAAATTAGCCCCGTTATCATCGTAAACTTCCGTCTTTAAAAACTTCCAACATCTAATGGTGAATTTTTATACCAAATAATAAATTTCGAAATAAAATACAGACAAAAGAATAATTCAATCTTTCATGAGGTAAATCAATCAAAATTTATAAGTGAAGATGACATAATCAGATTTAACATCAGTAAAGGCATAAAGCCTACCCTAACCGTTAAGAGATCTGCCAATGTGTCCATATGCCCCCATAATGCCCAAGTCCCCCCAAGTAAAGGAAGCTTTAGAAATATTAGAAGAATATGTCCGAGCATGGACATCAATTCCCCCCGACTTGTATATTATGACCTACAATATTATTGTCAAAGATGTTGATCGTGCAAA
>JABCSI010000364.1 GCA_018238965.1 Promethearchaeota archaeon | reverse complement strand
AAACCGGCAGTTGAAGAAATATTGGCGGGTGAAGGTCTGTTTTTCCCTCCCGACGATCCTTGGAATCTCTGGAACCCAATTGTCTATGAATCCATTGCCCTTTACGATATCCAGCAGAATATCTATCCAGTGTTTGCCGAACTTATCCGACGCTTGATGATTTACAAAACGTTCGGTGACGGTGGCAAAACTCCTCCGTTCCAAAAATAAGGTTCTCTGCACAAATACCATGCCGAATTTTTTTGTCTTCTTCTAAGGAATAATTTAAATGATTATTTGATCAAATGTTATAATATACTAAAAACGCGACTCGGGATTATCTTTAGACATATGTGTCAACCTTGAACATGGGTTAGGTCGCTTATTCATTTATTCATTCATGATCCAACCTATTCTTGAAGATATCCCCGCGCAGAGAGTGTATTAAAACATGGTCAAACTAAATGAAAACTTACGGGAACGACGCTGGGGCTTTATAATATTAGGCGTCTACATCTTTATCGCGCTGGTCTATCTCTTTTATGATGGGTGGCACCATGAATGGCTAGAATACGGATATGCGGGTGTCAACCAACATTTTGATTTCAATGTATTCGGCGATATGAGTTGGGAAATTATCGCTGGGGAACAAGTGTATTACAGCACAAACAATTTACATAATTTTGTATACATTTGTTACTGGACTGGAACCATTTCCTACCTATCCCTGATTACAGGAAACAAGTGGCTACGCCAAGGATCGATTGCCACAATGGCGTTCCCCATAATGTCATTTTTTAGCACAATTAATCCATTTGTGGCTTCAGAGGTTTTCACATTGGACATCTTTACATACCACGCTTATTTCCTCCAGATTGTGTATGATATGAACCACATCTGCGGGATTATTCTGGGAGTTTACAATTATAAGGTGTTGGTGAAAAATGATGACAAGATTAACTTTAAGCAAATTACGCCAACAATCATGTTCACTTGGTTTCTCTTTATTCTTTCCCGTTTTACTTTACAAAAATGGCCTTTCTGGGCACCAGGGAATGAAATCGGGATGATTGGCACCAACCAAATCAATAACATGCCTTTTGTCTTCTACGGGCTAGAATATATTATCGTGGTGGCTATTTTGTACATCATTAACGCGATACTTTATTTCACGGCACCAAAAGTGAAGAGTGTATTCTGGAAGACTGTCAGTCCATTCGCAGTATTTGCGATTCTAACCATTACTTTTGTAGTGTTAGGGTTAATCGAGCTGCAAGATATACCTGGTTCTGCCTTCATTCAGACCTAAAGCATTTTTTTCACACAGTAATGCTTAAAGAAAGAGTTTCACTTTTTTTCTCGATTTTTTAATTTCTTTACTCGTTAATTGGTTGAATTAGATGAAGATGATCCTGGCGGTTTCACCCATAATTGCATGATCTCCTCATCGTAAAAAACCCCAAAGTGGTTCATTTTTGAAGGGATTCGGGCCACAGACACGAAGCCCATTTGTTCATATAATGCAATAGCCGAACTATTTTCTGAAATTGCCCCTAATTCTATGCACATCAATCCCGGTAACGCTTCCTGTGCCCAAGCAATAATAACTTCCATGAGTTTTCTCCCCAATCCACGGCGCCGTACATCACGGTCTACCATTACACCCAATCCCCCTATATGATCCATCTTTTGGGCTTGGAGAAAAATTGCACTTAAGCCTACAACTTTTTCACCATCTAAGGCCACAAGAACGACAGCACGGTGCATCTCCATTGCGTTAACTGCCTTTAGGACATTATCTTCCCATTCCGCAACACTGCGTTTATCCCTTCTCCCAATAAATGCTCGCTCATCGATCAACCGATCCCGAAATATTTTTATTCCTTTGGCATCGGTTACACATTCTGGACGAAGGATAAAATCGCGATACTGAATCGGAAATTCCATAAAGTATGTAATGGTACCATGCTAAAAAATTAACCGTCCCTTGGGAGCGGTAATAAAACAGTAAAGCAAAATACAGTAAAATTATAAGTTGAAGTAAAAATTAAAGTAAAAACAAAAATAGTTTCTTTAGATATGTTTAAAGCTCTTGGATAATGGTTTTGATTTTGCGATCGAGTGATTTCAAATCAAAGACCAACTTGCCCGCCAAGATTAGGGTGTTTGAAAGTTCCAAAGTCTTTTCTATCAATTCATCCTCTTCTAAATTGTCCAGAAGTTCCAAGGTTTTATCAAGTTTGTAAATTTGGCGCTGATAGGATGGTAATTCGATGCTTTTTGATAATTCCTTGGTAAATCCTGTGATCAAGGATTTCAATTTCTTTTCGTATTGGGGAATTTCAGTATAGATGTTGATTTTCAGCTTAATATATTCCTGCAAGGCCACGTCGTTTATTTTTTGAGCCAAATTCAAACAATCCGATAATGATCGCCGGGCTTGGCGATAATTCCGACCCTTAGCCTCTTGTTTACTTCTCAAATAGGTGGTGACCATTTTTTCAGGAACTACTTTTGCCAATTTAATGAGACTCTGGGCATCATCGAATTTTCCCGCATCTATGAGTTTATTGGCAAAGAAACCAATTTCTTCCCTGAGAACCTTCACTTCTTCAAGTTTTGACAGAATTCGGTTCCGGTTATAATAGAGTTTTTCCAGAGTTTTGGCAAGTTCCGCTGGATCGGAACTGCTATTTTGGACAAGTTCAACGGTGGCATCGGGGAAGATCTGCACAATTTCCATAGATTCCTTGGAATCCAAAATGAATACCAGCAATAGCGAACGTTCCGTATTTATGGGAAAAATATAATATTTGAAGGGATAGAG
>JABCSI010000013.1 GCA_018238965.1 Promethearchaeota archaeon | reverse complement strand
CCGGTCTGCCGGCCGTAGGTGACCATGGCATCCGCCACCTGGATGGCCAGCTCCCGGGTGGGGGTTACCACCAGACTTTGCACATGGCGCTGACCGGTTTGAAGGTTATGCAGGATGGGCAAAGAAAAGGCCGCGGTTTTACCGGATCCTGTCTGGGATTGGCCCATCACATCCTGCCCGGCAAGCATGGCCGGAATGACGGTGGACTGGATCGGAGTCGGTGCGGCGTAGCCGATGTCGGCGATCGTCTGCACCAGCTGCGGCTGCAGGTCAAACTCGCTAAAGTTGGGGGTCATCATGAAGCTCCTGTTTGCGTTTTGAAAAATACTCCGGGTCGCATACCCCTTGCGGGTCATATGCCTGTTGCCTGTCAACAGTCGACCCACCCAGCAAATAAGAGCCTCTCTGTTGCAACAAAAACGCCCGACCAAAACCGGCCGGGCGACCATCTGTAATCGTCAAAACAAAATTATGTTGATGTTTGCGATGATACCGGGGCGACCTATGATGCTTTGGCATTAGATGCACAGGCTAAAGAAGCGGGTGTTCTGGCACTATTGGGTATGGGATCCAGCCCCGGAGTAACAAATTTATTGGCCGGTTATGCGGCAAATGAATTGCTCGATGAATGTGAGTCAATAGAAATGTTTCACATCCACGGTGGTGAATTGAATGAGGGTGCAGGAGTTATAGGGCACCGATTTTATTGCCTCTCAAATGATATACCGATGTATCTTGATGGTAAAGCCGTTTTAATCAATCCCGATGATAGTGCATCCCATGAGGAAGATGTAGATTTTATCAATTTACCAGGGAAGTATCGAGTTTATCCATATCCCCATCCCGAACCGATTACACTACCGCTTTATATCAAAGGAAAAGGTTTGCTGAAGGTGACAAATAAGGGCTCGGTTTTGCCTGAAAAATACTACGAACTAACTCGGACAGTTCATGCATGTGGATTAAATTCAAAAGAACCAATTAAGCTTTCAAATGGTCAGGAAGTGGTTCCCCATGATTTTGCCACCGCATATTTAATCGACCAGCGGGATAAAATTCTAAAGGAAATGGATTTTGGAGAAGCTAAAGGATGCGTTAAAATAGTTGTGAAGGGAAAGAAGAAGAAGACCCTAGAAAAACGGACCTATGTATTCTCACTGGTCTCTGAGGGAGTGGGAAAAGGTCAAGGTTTAGGATATGGAACCGGGTTACCCGCCGCCCTGGGTACAATTTTAATGGTACGGGGAAAAGTTAAAGGAACTGGGGTTTTACCGCCCGAAGCATGCCTAAATTTCTGGGAATTCATAGATCTAATGAAGAACACACTCTCCATAGACGATAAATCGGAGGATAAGAGCAAAAAATCACCCCTCATCTTTCAATCCATCGACGAAAATGGTAAGGTTAAAACAATAGAATTTTAAACAGGGTTCTATATCGAAAAGGGGAAAATGTTGATTAGTTTGAATCAAAATCACAGAAAACCAGAGAAATACATCATAGCAGTGGATCATGGGACCAGTGGTGTTAAGGTCGCCATTATATCCACATATGGGGAAATAATGGGTTGGGAATTTGAGGAAACCCCCCTATATCTAATCCCGGAACACGGTGCCGAACAAGATCCCGATGAATGGTGGAGTGCATTCCTAACTGCGGCGAAACGTCTGATATCCAAAACTACAATTCCAATTGAAGATCTTGTCGCAATTTCGGTTTCGGGGCAATGGAGTTGTACGGTGGCCTTGGATGCTGACGGTAATCACTTAATGAATGCCATAAGTTGGTTGGATGCGCGCGGGGCACCTTACATTCAAAAAAATATGAAAGGGCTAATAAATGTTTCCGGATACGGATTAAGGAAAGTAATAAAGTGGATTACAAAAACAGGGGGCGGCCCAACCTTAACTGGAAAAGATCCCATTTCTCATATCCTATTTATCAAAAACGAACATCCGAAAATTTATGAAAAAACCTACAAATTTTTAGACAACAAAGATTATATGAATTTCAAGCTAACCGGTAAGTTTGCCGCAACTTTTGATTCAATCCACCTACATTGGGTTACCAATAGCCGAGATATTAACAATATCTATTACGAGGATAGCCTAATGAAGATTTTAGAGGTTGACAAGAGCAAATTTCCCGATTTGATTAAGTCCACCGATGTTCTGGGGACGTTGAGGAAAGAAGTTGCCAAAGAAATAGGGATCCCCGATAATTTAAATCTCAAGATTATGGGAGGATCGGGAGACCTTCAAATGGGAGCGATTGGATCGGGCGCAGTAAAGGATTATGAAGGGCACATCTATTTGGGAACCTCGTCTTTTGTTATATGCCATTCTCCCAAAAAAGCCACCGATTTATTCCATAATATTGCCGCAATTCCCTCCGCAAACCCCGAAAAATATTTTATTGCGTCGGAACAAGAAACTGCAGGGGCGTGTCTAACATTTTTACGGGATAAATTCTTGAATTTCCATTCACAGGAAGAAAAACCCCATAATTATGCGGATTTGGATCGGATTGCCGAAAAAATCCCCGCCGGGAGTAAAAATTTAATATTCACCCCTTGGCTTTACGGAGAAAGGAGTCCAATTGATGATCCGACCGTCAGAGGCGGCTTTCATAATTTATCCCTTGAGCACAATCTAGATATAGCAGTGCGGGCTGTTTTTGAGGGAGTAGCCCTGAATTCCCGATGGGTGTTGAAATACGTTGAAAAAATGGCGGGGAAGAAAATGGACCCGTTGAATATTATTGGAGGCGGCGCTATTTCGGATGTGTGGTGCCAAATTTATGCGGATGTCTTGAATCGAACAATTCGAAGGGTAAAAAATCCCATTCAATCCAATGCCAGAGGAGCAGCTTTTGTAGCATCCGTAGGCTTAGGTTATATTACCTTCGATGATATAACGGGTTTGACCGAGATCTCAAAAATGTTCACCCCAAATCAAGATAATAGGGCGATCTATGATAAATTGTTTAAGCAATTCGTGAAAATTTACAAAAAAAATCGAAAAATCTACCAGCATCTAAATCTGAAATCGCATTGAATTTTAACAATTCTCATCTAATTTCATCTGCAATCTCGAAAAATTCCGGGATTTACTCTAAAAAAGGAGCAACTACGTCTTTGTTATAGGCCTGCTGTAAAATTTCCTGAGCGAGAATCTTTTTCAAGCGGAAGTATTCCGCCAGAGCCTCTTCGCTTGTCAAATTAGGGTAACGTTGCCTAAGGACAGCATCTCGGTGGGAACACCCACTTTGACGCATACAACAATATGAAATAGATCCAAAACAAGGAAGATTGCTATCCCAATCATGTAAAGTTGAATAAGCCTGCTTTATTTCCATGAATTTCTCAGATGTCATCCCTATCTCTTGTAATTTTTCGTCCCGTCGGCATTTATAACCGAATGTTAATGAATGACCGGGTTTACAGCAGAATGTTAAAGCACGGTAATCCCCACCCATACATACGGGAACGGGAGCATCGGACCAATTTGGGACATCCCTCAAAAATCGGGGATCCACCAGCTTTTTAATCGAATCGATCACATTTTCTAACATTCTGTGGGAGATTAAAAAATTTTCCAAATTTAGCAAAATTATCACATACAACCGATAATCAATGAATCCAAAAATTTCAAAAATTTCGGAATATTGTAATATACAAGATGGAGCAATATAAGCAAGATTTCATCACATTGATGGTACGCTCAAATGTGCTCATATTTGGGGATTTTATGACTAAATCCGGTCGAAAGACCCCCTATTTTATCAACACCGGGAATTACAAAACCGGCTTACAGATGGAAAAACTCGGCGAATTCTATGCCCACGCAATCCGGGAACATTTTGGCACGGATTTCAACGTCCTATTTGGCCCCGCCTACAAAGGAATTCCCTTAGTAGTGACTTCCTCAATCGCATTGCAGCGTTTGTTTCAGCACGAGGTAGCCTTCTGTTTCAACCGTAAGGAGGTAAAGGATCACGGGGAAGGGGGGAATCTCATCGGGAAAAAACTTCAAGATGGGGATAAAATCGTGATCGTGGAGGATGTAACAACCGCTGGAACCTCGATCCGAGAAACAATTCCTTTACTGAATGCTGCCGGCTATGTGCAAATTCAGGGATTGATAGTTTCGGTTGACAGAATGGAGAAAGGAAGGACCGATAAAGGTGCGCTGAGCGAGTTAGCTGATCAATTTAGTATGAAAACCTGCGCCATTGTGACCTTGGACGATATAATCGAATTTCTGCATAATCGTTCCATTGACGGAAAGGTTTATATCGATGACGAGATGCTCGCACGTGTTTCGGAATATCGCGCCCAATACGGATGTACGCTGGTTGATTGACATGTATCCTAAATCATCCTAAGTCATCCCAAATCATCAAATATCAATTATCAAGTAAGTTCTAATTCAAAAATTATTATTACTATTAAAATACATTTTTTACTGAATCCCCAAATTCATATCCCCACAAAAAATAAAAATAACTACCCCCATGGAAGAGTAACGGAGACATAAATTGTGAAAACACCGAAATTTTGGCAAGACTTACCAAAAAAACAGAAAAAGGAGACTGTTAATACCGTTCTTCTCATCGCGATTGTAATTGGAGGCACTTTTGGAGCAATGGGCCTTACAAAGGTTATTCTACGCACAGATTATCCCATAGTGGTAGTAACCTCAGGATCAATGCTCCCAGGCATCGAAATAGGAGATGTATTAATCGTTAAGGGCATGGACCCGAAAGATATCCTAGTTGGGGATCATGATGTCCAAAACGGTTCGATAATACTGTATGACACCCACGGGATCTGGGGGGAAGATGCGATAGATCAACCTGTCGTCCATCGTGTTGTTGGGAGAGAATATAATAGTACCGAAGATAAATACTATTTCACTACACAAGGGGATAATAATTACCATATCGATCGAGCCCCGGTCCCAGAAGAAAATGTTTTGGGGGTTGTTATTTATCAAATCCCGAAAATCGGCCAAGTAAAAATTTTTTTAGACAAATTGGGCCTGACATGGGTACTGATCGTCATCCTCAGCGTTTTACTGGTTATTAGTATTATTCATGACATCCAAAATCCCGAAGAGGAGTCCGAGGAGGATGAATCAAATTCTAGGAAAGGCAAGAAAAAGAAAGACCATGATGCAGAAAAGTTCAATTCAACAGACTCGATCGACTCGACCGACTCATCGGGAACCGATCCACCTAAAACTGAAGATTATGATATGGGCGCCTAGTCCTAGTCCCACCATTTTTTCATGCCCTTTTTTTCCGTATTTTGTAATAATTATTGTAATAATAAAAGCTGACACCTACGAGAACGCCCCCGCCACCAATACTAAGCAACACAATAAAGATCTCTGTTTCCCAAAATGATTCACCTGATGAGAAGATATTGCCAGTGGTGGACGTGTTTGGTCCTAGGATATTGAAGAGAAAGGAAAGGGCCGTTTTTCCGGTGATTTCAAGGCTTTCTTGGGATATATTATCAAGGGTATCGTTGTGGGTATGATGGAACGCCCAACCCTCCGATGTATCCCAAAATTTGATGATCAGATCCAAAGTAGGAACACTTCGGGTCGCAAACGCCACATGATCATCAATAACGGACAGCTTCGGTGCATCCATGGGAAAGACCGCACTATACCCTAAATCATTTCCAACGGTGAAGAATTGGGTAAACAGATCCGGATTATTATGACTTTCGTGGATAAAGTGCATGTCGGTCCCCCCCACCATGTCAAAGAGGATAAAGGCATCGATGGTAGATAAAGATTGATTGGATGAAAAATATAAATCGGGCTGGGTTTCCATGGCCTCGGCCATTTGAATACTGCCCTCACACCAAGCCCAATCCTCAAGACCAAAGATACGGTTGTAACCCTGATCTTCGGCATCAAAGAACACAAACCAGATTTCACGGTTCCAGAGAATATCCGTTTCGGCCAATGCGTTGGCCATCTCCATCATAACGCCCACTCCACTGGCACCATCATTCGCACCATCAATGGGGGAATTCTGAAGAGAGGGATCGGGATCTTTTTCGGCTACCGCGCGTGAATCGAAGTGGGAAGCAAAAATCACAATGCGTTCGTATCCCGGGTTAAATTTGGCAATAACGTTCTGGCAGATACGGTCCTCTCCCCCCTTAGAAATGGTAAAATTATATACACTGACATCGGAAATGGGATCCATAGTATCCTTGATCCATTCAACACAGAGCCGACTGGGCGTGGTTCCGGGAATTCGATAACCAAAATCCAGCTGAGTTGCAATATATTCGAACGCTTGGGAAGAATTATAGCCATCGAACAAATTTTGGTGAGTTTCATCGAAGGATTGGATCTGATTTTTGGGCGATAGATTGTTCGGCGATAGATTGGTAACATTTTGTGGGTCTGAAATGGAATGAAAATTAGAATTATCGACAGAAAAATCAGCCATAGCATAACTAAAGGGGTTCAATATGAAAAAGATAACCGCGATAGATAAGTGGATAGAGGGGGAACCAATTTTGTGCCTATTGAACATGATCTTCGCATCGGGCTTAGGGAGGGCTTACGCTGTATTCCTACTGTATTACTCAAATCAGTACGTTGTTATTAATATCATTTTCCTTCTTCTTAAAATTGAATTATTTCTTTATTCTTTTTGTGTCCAATTCGTGTGTTATTTGCTGCCTTTTGAACAATACCATTACGATGTGGAAAGGTAGGATTTGATAATCGATTCTTAACATTCAAATTCGATGCGCTTTTTCATTTTCCATGGGACCGGAAATTTCAGTTATCGGTGCAGGAGGATGGGGAACAACCCTAGGAAATCTTCTGGCAACTAAAGGTTATCAAGTGAAGATTTGGAGCTACGAACAAAAAACTGTTGACCAAATCAACAACAATCATGAAAATGTCCAATTTCATCCCAATTTCACCCTTTCGCAAAATCTCAAAGCCTATAATAAATTTGAAGATGTAATTCCCAATGCAGATATTCTCATTTTTGCGGTTCCTTCCGCATTTGTTCGTAAAATGGCAGAACAGATTGCCCCTGTTTTCTTGACCGATAGAGAATACAAATTGGTTACGGTTTCCAAGGGTCTTGAATATAACTCCTTCAAATTGATGTCCGAGGTTCTCCGTGAAGTTTTGCCAAGCAATGTGAAGATTGCTGCATTATCAGGTCCAAATTTATCCAAGGAGGTAGCACAAAAACAACCAACAGCTACAGTCATTGCCTCCATTCATGAGGAGATTCTTCCGGAGTTGGTCGAAGTTTTTCAAACAGAGTATTTTAAGCCCTTTGCAATAGCGGACGAACGTGGGATTGAAATTTGCGGGGCAGTGAAGAACATTACCGCCATTGCAGTTGGAATATGTGATGGATTGAATCTTGGGGATAATTCCAAGGGAAGCATCATGACTCTAGGATTGCATGAAATGAATCGGATAGGGAAGCACTTTGGCTGTGCCCGGAAAACCTTCTTTGGGGTGGCGGGAATTGGGGACTTAATTGCAACCTGCAGCTCGAAATTATCCCGTAATCATCATTTCGGAGAAGAAATCGCGAAGGGAAAAACCCTTGAGCAAATTAAGGATGAAATGAATGGAAAGGTGGCCGAAGGAGTGTGGGCGGTAAAATCTATACTCCAATTTGCCCAGGAACATGAAATTGATCTACCTTTGACCAAACAAATCTACGAGATAATCCATGAAAAAAAACCCATGAAGACTGCGATCTCGGATCTGCTCACATTAATATGATAAATGGTCATCGATTTTTTTCACTATTTCCTAAATCAAAATTGGGTTCATGGATAGGAATGAAATGGTAACAGCCTATTGGATATAAAATGGGACTGAAAGAATAAAATAATCAAAATTAGAATAAAATAAAAAAAAAACGAAGATAGGCCAGGAGGGTATCTAAATAAATTCTGCGGAGGATTAAATTAGATTATTATGGCTATAATATTTCCCAACCTACATCACTAATATCGATTGTAACTTTTTAAATGTTTCCTTCAAAACGGCCGTTTCCTCGCTGTATGGGAAAGGTTTAAGAATAAATAATCCCATCCGATATGATAAACCGAGTAATTTTTACGTGGCTCTCGAAATATATATAAAAATTAACGAATAAAACCTAAAATCCCCAAAAAGTCGATCTTTTTCACACCAAAATAACTGAATTCCAATCCACTATTAATCGAATAATAATAATTTTGCATGCATTCTTCCCAAAACACAAGAAATTGATCCTTATCCCAATAAGTGATCGAGGGTTTTGTTTGAATTTTTCCCAAAACATAAGAGATCAATCCTTATTCTCATGAGTGATAAGTGGTGAATCATATGAATATACATAGATCATATATAGTTGTCCGATTATATTCTCTTGATATATTGCTATAGAGGTAGCTGTGGAATATTGAGATGCTTTGACTAATTATAGAATCCTTCACCTACACGCCAAAACCATCAAAAGTTTTAGCGTTTATAACGATCCATTGGCAACTCTCAATGGAACTCTAAATCAACGTCCAAATTTGAGGTTAAAGGATTTTTGTCATGATAGTAATTACATATTGATTTCGAAATTGTTCGGAAATTTCCCAAGAATAATGCGAAATTCAGCAATTTTCAAGTACAGCCCAATTTTGTAACCTATTCACTGCCTTTTGAAACAATGGAAGCCCAATTTTTTTTAGGAAGAAAAATTCTTAGATTTAGATTTTATGGTAGAATACTTTGATCCTCAATTAGGAATAGCCATAGACCTTTTAAGGTATAGTAAGAATATCGTGGCTTTCACAGGCGCAGGCATATCAACACCTTCGGGTATAGATGATTTTCGCTCTCCAGGGGGACTTTGGGAACAATTCAATCCATTAAAATATGCAAATTATACAGTATTTTTAAAAAACCCCGAATTTTATTGGGAACTGGAACGGGCTATGATGCCTGCATATGAGAAGGCGAAACCGAATAAAGCCCATAAAGCCCTTGTTGAATTGGAAAAAAAAGGGAACCTTAAGGCAATCATTACCCAAAATGCTGATAATTTTCATCAAGACGCGGGATCCAAGGTTCCGGTCATTGAAATTCATGGTAATATAAATCGGGTACATTGCATGGATTGCCACACTACCATCAAACGGAAATATATTCAAAAGCGAATGAAGATGGGGGATGATGTGCCCAAATGTCCAGAGTGCGGAGGTAGAGTTAAACCCGACGTAGTTTTATTCAACGAGCCAGTTGCAGACGATCTTCTAGAAGATGCCACGTATTATGCCGAGAATTGTGACTTGATGCTTATTTTGGGATCATCCCTATCTGTCTTTCCTGCGAACCAAATCCCGCTGCTGGCACGTAAAGCTGGGGCGAAATTGATCTTCATCAATCTAGACCCCACTTTCATGGATAAATATGCAACGATACGAATGTTAGGGAATCTGGAAGTTTATTTACCCTTGCTTACAAAATCTATGTGAGTGAAAAGTGAAGGAAATTATTTATATGAGAAGTGAATGATGTTATCTCTGTGAGAAGCGAATGATGTTATCTGAGGAGTGAATGGGATGTCAAAAAAACCTGAAAAAAAAGCAATAAAATCCACGGGGAAGGTAGAATCTCGTTATGATTTTGACTACGTGACCAAAGAGGATATCACGGATAACGATACCCAAAAAAAACGCGCCCAGATCAGTAAAAACGAAGCCATGGGTTCCGAAGTTTCCCCATTTCGTGGAAAATTAATGCGAATGTTTTCTCCTCCCGCACAAACAAAAATAAAAAACTTGATTAAACACCAAGCCCGAACATCAGATGGGGTGTCGACATATGGATCTACAGAGCCTTACATCCCCCAAGATTATAATTATATCCAAATGCGACTTAATATAGAAAATATTTCCGAGGAATTTGCCCAAGAATTGGAGGAGTACAGAATTAGCGGAATACAAATCCGGAAGGCGGAAATGGAGGATCTGAGTGTGTTTGTGAAAATTTATAATCGTGCCTTTATGCGTGGCTCTGATCCATGGAGTCCTGTCAGAGAGGAACAATTTGTGGATATATTGGGACACAAAACCACCGTAGTTTTAATTGCTTCAATTCTCAACGAGGATGTGGGGTTTATCATTACTGATTTGGAAGAAAAGGGACAGGTAGGGATAATTTGTGGATTGGGAACCGATCCACGCTGGCAAAGGCGAGGAATAGCTCGGTATTTGGGAATTGCATCGTGGGATTATTTTCAGAATCTTAAGGTTAAGGAACTCCGGTGCGAGGTTTATGAAAACAATAAACCTTCCTACAAATTGATCGACAGTTTGCATTTTAAGGAATACGGCACTAAAACTTACCAATTTTAAGCAATTTCAAACAATTTCAAACAATTTCAAACAATTTCAAACAATTTATTTTTGTAGAAATCCAGATGGCACCATATGTTCCCATATGAATCCTTTGATAAAAATATATGAGGGCATGATTCCCTATTTGGATCAGTAATAGTTTATCAGAATTACTCTCGGTTCCGCGGAGGAGACACCCATAAATTTGCTTGATCGTTTGAATTTACCTTCATATTTTCCTTTCCACTCACGTCTAACTACTTTTAGAAGGATTTTTATCAAACATTCCTCATTCCAAACCTGTGTGAAATTTCAAAGCCAATCCCGATCCGAACCTATTTACTTTTATCAACATATAAATCAACCTATTTACTTTTATCAACATATAACTGTGAAAAAACATGTCAAACGCCGAAAAAATGGAAAATATGGAAAACATGGTCGTAGTTGACCATTTAGTCAAACACTTCGACGAGGTTAAAGCCGTCGATGACATTTCGTTCAATATTAAAAAAGGTGAGATTTTTGGACTCCTCGGTCCCAACGGAGCAGGAAAAACCACCGCAGTCAAATTAATGCTTGGTTTGCTTGAAGCAAATCAGGGAAACATAACGATTCTTGGATTAGACCCTGAAAAAAATGAAGTGGAGCTCAAAACTCGGATAGGTTACGTTTCGGAAGAACCGCTAATCTACAAATCCCTTACGCCCAAAGAACTCTTCAATTTCATAGCCTCAATCCGCCGACTCGATGGTGAGAAAGTCACTGGAAAATTGGCACAATATCTCGAAAGTTTGGATGCCATTGAATACTACGAACGCTTGATCTCAACTCTCTCCCGAGGAAATAAGCAAAAAATTCAAATCATTGCAGCAATTTTGCATGACCCGGATTTACTCATTATGGACGAGCCCCTCGCTGGATTAGACGCAAAATCAGTGAAGGTGGTGAAGGAAATTCTAGAATTGCATATAGAACGGGGTGGATCCGTCCTCTTTTCAACGCACATTATGGAAATTGCCGAGGATATTTGTGATCGCATAGGCATCATAAATAAAGGCAAGATAGTAGCTATGGGCACTTTCGAAGAATTACGTCTCGTTGCCAAGGATATGGATGGTGTCATGGATTTGGAGGATGTCTTCCTAAAGCTAACCGATCAAGACGAATCTGTTAAGGATATTATATCAAAACTTCGATCTACTATGAATTCACACAGGGGAAGTTGATACAGCTGAGTAACACACAAGAACGAAGTTTAGAGAACAAAGAACTATATAAAATATCAAAATACTCCTACAACGAGGCCTTTCTTGAAAGCACGCTGCAAATGGCGGGTTCTAACCAGTCCCAGATCATGGAAAAGATGAATAAGAACTCAAAATATATCAAAAATCAGAGAATTGCCATGAAGGTTATAATGTCGATCTATTTGGGCATAATGATCCTGGTACCTATTCAATCCCTTCGTTTGGTATCACTGTCAATCGGTGAAGTTTCATTGGATCTACTCCTTTTAGCCAGTAGTGGAATGATCGCAGCGTTCTTCCTCATGCAAATGTTCTACCTACTAATGTTCGGACTGTTCACGAGTACGGGGTTCTTCACTCCCGAATCCTATAAATGGTTGACCACATTGCCTATCGAAAACCGTTCAGTCTCAAAAATAGGACTGTTTACTCTATTCAGAAGTCTCAATGCTCAAACCATCATTATGATGCTGTTATTTCCGATTGCCACCTTCATCATGTCGCTTAACATTTTCATCACTTTGATAGCCTTGGTAGTATCAATTATTAATACAGGATTGGCTCTATCAATATTGATTATTTTCGGGGCAAAATTCACCAAAGTAATTAATTCAAATGTTGGAAATAACCGGGGCTCCACCTTGATTCGAATTGGGGTGATAATCGGCTATTTAATCGGGACTTTGCTTGCCACTATGGGTGTTCAGGTGGTTACTCCGCTCATGGAAAGTATGTTGGCTTCCACAGATCTATCCTCGGCAGCAATAATTACCCTAAATCAATGGTTATCCCTGGTACCATTTACGTTGAGTGGAGGGTATTTGGCCTCAATGCTTTTCCTGGGATTCACTAATTTTTCAACAATCCAAATCGGAAGCGCTATTTTGGGGATGATTATACAGCTGCTGGTGGTTTATTGGTTAGGCAAAAAAGCCATAGCGACCTTCACACAAGCGATTAGCCCCGATGACAGTAGTAAAAATGATGGAAAAACCATAACCTCGACCGTCGAAGATGTGCAAATTTCCACTCTCGGCCAAATGTCTGCCTTCTTCAAAAAAGATGCCCAGAATATTACCCGGGATGTCCAATCACTGATGTTTGTTCTGCTTCCCATTATTTTACCCACATTGGTGTTTTTCATAACATCGGTTCCCTTCCTAGCGGGGGAAGAGGCAAAGGATACTTTCGGGATATATATTTTAACCATTTCATATTTGTTCATGGGTGCCTTCATGTTAATGTTGGGCATCATAGATATTGACAAAACGGGGGCATCGGTTTCTGCTTCGCTTCCTATTGTCATTAGGGAGCAAGCCAAAGCCAAAATACTATGGGCAGTCATAATCCTACCGATCGCCAATCTACTTCCGACTCTGTTCTATATCGGCAAACCGTATTTTCTCGAGATTTTGGTGACGTTTCTTATCATCATCCCCATGGGAATCATCTTTGCAGTCTTTGTGTTAGAACTGAAGGTCTTATTCTTCGGTAAGATGAAGTATAAATACGTCTTGGACGAGGTAAAAATCGAGCATAAAGTTTTGAAGATTATTTTGATGGTGATAATTGGCCTGGTTATTACAATTGGATTTTTGATTTTGACGGGTGTAATGATGTCAGATTACTCGATGGGGATGACCTACTTGGTTCTGGGGTGCACAGAACTTGTCTTAGGGATTGGGGTCTACTATCTTTTCAACAAGATGTTTCCCAAAACTGATTACAAGTTTTAATAACCAATGAAATCTCCATAAAATCATTCGATAACATAGAGAACCCATTGAATGATTATTTTTTTTCTTGATTCATAGTAAAATGATTTAACGGCTAACGTGGTGAGATGGTATCGTAACTTTTTTCCGAAAAAATGCGAAATTTCGGAAAATATTAAATGTTCAAAATTTCTTAGTTATTTATATGATTTCAAAAGATACGGTAACTGTCGGAACCAAGGGAGAAATCTTACCTAAAAAGAAGTTACGTGAAAAAGCGGGAATATTTCCTGGAGATCAAGTTATTATCATGGCATCCTCAAATGAATTTATCATTAAAAAGGTATTGACTCTTGACGAAGCATTGGATTTACCAATAATCGATTCAGCCACTCCGGAAGAAATTAAAAGGCAAATTAAGGAAGAAATTCAAAACGCCCAAATCGGTGATTCTCTTAAAGAAAAAAGATAGGGTGCCCAATTTAGAATGAAAATGAAAAAAATCCTCTTGGATACAACATTTGTATTGCCCCTTTTCGGTATTGATGTTCAACTACCCAATCCCTCACTATTACAAAAAATTTGGAGAGAGGAAATTCCAGGATATTCGTTTTATCTTTCCTCAATATCACTTATAGAGGTTATGTACAAACTTAATAGAGAATTTCGGTTGAAAAAAGACCCAGAGATTCTATCTCGGTATGACGAAATTCTCCCCACAATAGTGACATCAAAACATGTCGAACTTATTCATTCTCACTCGGATCCGTTTGTTACCCCTAATTTTCTGAAGATTCGAAATTTAGGGCATTCTGATCTCATGGATTGCTGGATTCTGGGGAGTGCTGTGACTATCAAAAGTATTTTTCTAACTGAGGATACCACTATATACAAGGTGATTGAATCGCATCCTCTTTTAAAAACTACCCAGTTTTGGAATTGGAAACGATTGTGCAGAATTTTTCTGTAAATTCCAAATTTTAGAACAATCTATGTCCGTAGCGATGACTTTTGGGTTTCTTCGAGAGTTTGTTTATGTTCTTTCTTAAGATCTTTCTTCACCGTTACCAAAAGTAAAGAAAAACTTGGACATTCTTAGACTTTAATAAACTAATACTGCCTACAGCGTTATAAAATTAGGATTTATTCTTAGATTACTCAGTTTTTCTTAGGTTTAGTCAAATCACATCTTAACTATAACAGCCCTTTTAGTTGAATCCTGTTATAGGGGTGGTATTTTCACCTTCATCTTAGATTCAACAACTAAACAAGAGAAAAACTTCAAAGCATTAGCCGATAATTTCCAGGATAACTGATTGAATTAATTCCAAAGATCAGTTTTTCTGAAATAATAACTCGAAAAAACGACCCTCGCGCGTGGGAGGGTTCGGACAACGGAGATCAAAATCTTGATGTCCAACTTTGTCCACATTAATACCATGCGTGGATTTGTGGAAGATTTCATCTTCAAAATAGCATATCGCCTTCCCATAGGGTTGAGATACTCCACGTGAAAAAAAGGTTAGGTGATGGTCCTACGATCGAATCTAGCCAATACCATTTTTTATGATTAATTTTCTTGCTTCAGAAAATCTGGAAAATCCATCCGAATAAAATCCAAGGCAACCCAGCCCATAAAATTATGTTGATTGCATTTAAGATCCTCAATTTATTCTTATTCTTTTCAACCGGATGGTAAATTTCCCAAATTTGTTCCAAAATTACGACTCGGCGATTTTGATTTTCTTCTATCAACTTTTCGTCAATTAGTTCATTATTTTTCGCGAGTTCCAGCCATTCCTTTAGTAAATCCAAGATTTTTTCCATTTTCTCTAGCTTGGAACCGCTACTTGAAAGTGTAAAGATTTCTTTGCGCTTTTTGTTTTGAAAGATGACTCGAAAATGGGCAGTATTACGAATCCATAAATCAAAATCCTTAATAGTTCCCACATGATAAGATTTTTGCCCCCATATGAGAT
Organism: Promethearchaeota archaeon; assembly: GCA_018238965.1. Lineage (GTDB taxonomy): Archaea > Asgardarchaeota > Lokiarchaeia > Sigyniarchaeales > Promethearchaeaceae > Harpocratesius. Next base: position 13,218 of record JABCSI010000013.1, on the reverse strand, counting down.
GTCCAATTTGGTTTTGAACGATAATTTCCTTCTTCTCATTGTTTATACATAGCTCCCGAAATGAATGCATAATTGAAAATATACAACTAAACGTGAGAATGGCCAATAATATTAAAGATAAAAAGGCATTCAATCCTTCAAATTTACTTATGATGGATATGAAAGCCAAGGATACAAGAAATATGATCGCCCCCTCCATCTCAAAGAAAATAAGATACCCAGAAAATGAATTGAGATAAAAATTTCGAAGGGAAACTTTACCCTCATAATGCCTAATTTCCATTGATATTGATATAGAACTGCGGCATATTAATATTTTTTATACCTTTTTAATAGCGCTGATCATTTCTTCATCCCATCATCTAATTTCATCAGATTGCTTGATATATCGAGCATAAAATTATGCAGAGATCCCTTTATTATAAAATGTTAATTGAAAAGAGAGATTCTGCTTTACTACTATAGGTTTTTCAATATCAACAAGATTTAACATTAATCTATGCCCGAAATGATGATTTTTGGGTTCTGGGTTCCTTTGAAAGTTTGCTCTGAATCTTTCTTAATATTTTTTATAACAGTGGATTTTTGGAAGATTTCATCTTCAAAATAGCGTAGCGCCTTCCCATAGGATTGAGAGGCTCCACGTGAAAAGAAGGTTAGGAGAGTTTCACGATGACCTAGAAAAGTATTTAGATTGAAATTGCAAGCCTTAATAAAGGGTTCTTGGATGAAAAGGTGCCCACGAATGAAATCGGTAAGATGAACCATATCAATTCGGAGAAAATGAAATTTAGCATCTTTAAAACCTAGAATCTCCGACGATCGTTTTTTGAAATTTCTCTTAACGCGTAATATTCGTCTCAACGATAATTTGTTTGATTTGAAGATTTCTGCGTAACTCAATACGGTTAAGGCGTAATATCTTTTAAACATTAAATCTATAAATCGATTATACTGTGCAATTTGTTGGCTTTGGGCATTATCCGAAATTTCAAAAACATAGGCGATATATTCAGGAAAACACATTAAGGATTCGAAAAGTGTGCCACCTAATTCACTTACAGCACTCTCATAAGGTATCACCTTCTCAAATGATCTTTCTTCTGTAATATTTAAAGTTTGAACGCAATGGCCCAACTCATGGGCAATATTTTTTTTCGACCATGCAATATCTGGAGATTCTTTTAAAAATACATTTATGCCAGACATTTCGGGAATCACCTGATCAATTATTGGAAATATGACACTATCATAGCCCCCCAATAGAGAAGCCATCCTTCCTTTCTTTATGGTAATCTTCTTCATCATTATGGGTGAAATAAATCCGTTTTTTTGAAGAAACCCTATGGTTCGATGAATAATTTCTGAATAAGGAAGGTTCAAATATTTATTACTTAGCCATTCTCCTCGGTATAATTTGGTTTTCAACAATTTTCCGAGTCTTTTGTTTGGATCTCCAAGAAATCTAAGTTGTTGAGCATATAACGAACAGTATTCCTCTTCTGAGGATTCTAAAAAACCATGCAAATTCTTTTTCAGGCGATTACTATCAACTTGGAATATCTTGAGATAGGCATCAAAAAGAGAGTGATATCCCAAAATTTTAACTTTTTTATCCATTTTGTGCATATTCTGAAAATATTTGGAAGCAAGTCCAATATTTTGGAGAATTGAAGCCTTTCTGAGCATAACATCACCAAATAGTTTGTAGTCGAAAGCTGTTATGATCGAATATTGGGTGAGATATTTTAGATAGAATTGTTTAAGTGTAAGATCCATTTCTTCCCATATCGTGATTTTATCTATTTTACTGTAAAATTGGCTAAAATCATTTTGGATAGATAAGAATTCACTTTCCGAAATATCAGAAGGATTTAGTAGCATTTTATGTTGAAATTGAACATAATATTGATAATTTAGCAAAATATGTTTAAAGGAGGGATTTTCTTGAGTCATAGTTATTTCAATCTAAAATACCTAGGATCAAAAGCATTTAATATCGGAATTTAAAAATATAAGCAATGTATTGAATTGAGGTGAATCATATGAACATCCCAAGTCCAATTCCAACTCCTCAATAATGTATGAAACACACTCATATATTGAGATCCCCTTATTTTAGAAAAGGAAATCAATCAATACTATGGGAAAATTTAAGCCTTCTACTCTCGATTATTTGAGAAATGAATGAAAACTTGGATGATATTAATTTTATTTCGCAATTTTTTTCTTTTACCTCTACTTTCACTTCATTAGCGATGCAATCTCATATATATTCGACTCTTATCATCCATGATATCTCCTCAAATTATGTCCTTGAAGGGAATTTTTGGAGATTCTTTGAGATCTATCACATAGCGAATTTTGAGTAATTTGAAATCGAAATTAAAAATTATAAGCTAAATAATTAAGCCAGAAAATTGAAAAGTTAATGAGTCGAAAGAGAGATTCTACTTCCTACTCCAGTTTATTAATTGATGTATACGTAGGAATCCAATTTAGTAATCCTTTGACTTTGGTTGTGGCAGGAATTTCCACACGGCGCATATTGAACTCCAAAAGAGAATTTTTCTCAGGTTTTCCGAGTATCCGAACTTGCCCGTGGTTGATAAAAGTAAAATCAGAGCTCGGTGGTAATTCCACTGGATCGGAAACAAGTCGACCATATAAGGGGTAGAAGGCAGTATGGAAACCTGAATGTCCCTGTGGACAATTATTCAACCCCGGAATATCGGGAATTAAGCACCCCTCATCACAAAAGTGCATCGTTAAGCCCCGAGTGTCGGTGGAGTCTATTTTTTCAATTGTACCTAAGGAAAAATGAGGTCGCGCAAAGCCTTGATGAATACGTTCATACTCTTGAATGGAGCATTTAATTTTATTGTTGAAAAAATGCTCTAACCTAGGCCCCTCATCCATCACCGTAGATATTTGATCTTTGACTTCTATTAATCCGGAGATACAAGTTGCCCCAGAACCATAAGAACCGAAATATAAAATATCTCCTGGCTGTGCCGAATTCTCCAAAATATAAAGGATTTGTGCCCACACCGAGGCACTGTAAATATTCCCAAAATGCATCGGTACTGTTAAATGGGGCAAAAAGAAGTGCTTCAAATTGCTCAGTGAACCCAAAATTTTGGATATGGCCTGTCTGGAATAACCGTGGCGTAATAAAGTACTGGTAATAAGAGAAGGCATATGCTTAATACTGTAACGAATAGAAGGAAGATGAGGAGATAATCGGGAACGGGGAGGTTTATTTTCCCAATTCAACGCGTGCTCAACGAAATGCTCAGAACGCTCTGTAACCAACTTCTGGAGGAATTTAATGGGTAATTTTGAAAAAGGTGCATGGAAAACGTAGTAATCGGCTATGAATTCCCCTACATTCTTTGAAAGGTCATCAAAAGCGCTTAATTGAAAGTTTAAATATGAATCAACGGAGTATTTACCAAAAACTTGGGCATTTTGTTCTCCTGCCGGTCGAAAGAAATCATTCACATTACCCGAGACTTTTCCAAATTTTCGGCTGAAGGTTGCAACTCGAGGATTTCTGGATATGATAAAAGCAATCGCCCCGGCGCCCTGCGTGGGTTCCCCAGGTGAGTTGATAGGATAAGAACTGATGTCTGCACCAATTACCAGCGCTTTATGTATGATTCCGTTTTCAATCAACCCGATGGCATTTAATATGGCTAGGGTGGCACCAGCACATGCATTATAAATATCTTGAGTTAAACAATTCTTTGAAACCCCTAAAATCTCGGCAAGGATGTTAGAAACGGATTTGACAGCATAGGTAACCGTCTCTGTGCCAACAAATACTGCGTCAATCTCTTTTGGGTCAATTTTACCACGCAATATAGCATTTTGTGATGCTTTTACACTCATAGTGACAATATCTTCGCCGGCATCAGGCACGCGCATCTCTTGAATCAGTAAACCCTCTTCAAACTTTTTAGGGTCTACTTCACGTGAAAACGCTAAATCCTTCATGGTTACATAAAAAGATGGGGTATAAAAACCGATGGAATCGATTCCAATTTCTGAAAATAAATCTGATTCGGGGAAAGTAGGCATTGCTAATATAAATAAAAACAAGACGGGCATTAAACATTCGTTTTTTTATTCCCGAAATTTCGAGAAAAGGGATAGGATATCGGAAAATATCAAAAGAAATTCGGATTGGTAAAGGTGCTAAATTCATTTGGCCCGAATGTGAGCCGAAGGTTGATAAGTTTATTTAGAAATCCCAAATATTTCACTAGTGATAATCGATGGCAATCACAACTTTGTATACCGAAGATATGTATTTACAGGAATTTAAAGCCACCGTCGAATCAGTGACGGATGAAAAATTTGTTATCCTAGATAAAACGGCATTTTATCCCAAATCCGGGGGTGTTGATGGCGATACGGGAACAATTACACGGGAATCCGATGGGAAAAAATTTGCAGTCATCTATACGGGAAAATTCCAAGGTAAGATTTCGCACGAAGTGGAAATGAAAGGGGATGGGGATAAGGATGTGGATGGCCCCGGCTTGAAAATGGGTGATAAAATCGTAGGTAAAATCAATTGGGAGCGCCGATATGAATTAATGCGATACCATACCGCCGCCCATGTCTTAAGTGGAGTCTTCTACCAAGAGGGTAAAGTTAAGGTTACCGGTAACAACTTGGTTCTTGGAAAGGGGCGAATTGACTTCAACTTCCCCGATTTTGATAGAAAAATGGTGGAGGATTTTGTCCGTAAAGCCAATGAAATTATAGAGAAAAATCTTTCTGTCCAGGTCACCTATATCTCGCGTGAGGAATTGGAAAAAGATGCCGATCTCACAAAATTAGCAATGGGTTTACCCAAGGGCATTCAAACCGTGAGAATCGTGGACGTAGGATTCGATAAACAGCCGGACGGGGGATGTCATGTTCGGGCGCTTGGAGAAATCGGGAAAATTGAAATTACAACTATAAAGAACAAAGGTAAAAATAACCGTCGGCTCTATTTCATATTAAAAAAATCGGCGTAGGCGGATTTTAGGTGTTCTTCCGTAAATTTTTTTTTCTGATTTGGAATGTTGAGTAATTCCTCTATCATCAATTGATTAGGACGGATTGATTTTGCTTGCCCGGTTATCGCAATTTGACTAAAATTTTTTCGAATTATATTCATTTCTGGGTAGATCTGTTCAATCGAGGCCAATTTTTCCTCAAGAATATTATAAAAATTCTGGTTTGATTTGATAGCACTCTTGGGTATAAGCAGATTATCATTTAAAATAACTTGACACCGGGGATGACAATATTTTACATTCCGAATGAACTCCAAGGGTTCCAAAGCAATCATCAAATGAACCAGACCAAGGGGAGGAATTGCCGCAAATACCGAACTAATTGATTCGCTTTTTGACTCATACAGGTATCGAACTATTGCATATACTGAGCCTTCCCTTTGGGACACACCCCTCGACTCCATGGCAACCATATTTTGGATTTTGGAATCGTAGAGGGCATATTCTTGGAAAAACTTTCCGATGGTGATCACACCCAAACCCCCAACACCCACGATCATTATATTGTAAATTCTTTCTGATTTTGAAATCGAATCTGGATTGGTATCTGGATTGCTATTTGAGTTTGAACTGTTCATGATTCATCATCTCCCTTTCCTTGGGGTTCAATTTCTCCCAAATGGTCCAAATTTTTCCATATATCTGTTACTATAATGGAAGAATTCGGGCAAATATCCACACAACTTTTACATTCTTCCCCAATACATCGAGACATATCAATGTAATACATATCTTCGGAGGATTGTATAGCCGTGCAGCCCAATATTTCAAAACACTCGTCACATTTGATGCATTCTTCCGTGATTGAAATAATCGTTTTATGGGGGGATGGGGGTAATGCTTCCTGAATTTTACGCTGACGGCGAGATTTTTGTAATGCACATTCGGCCTTAACCAAAACAAATTTCACACCGGGTTTTTCGAAGATTTGCTTGAATTGATTGATCATGGGATGAATGGAATATCCATCCATAATTAGAAGCGGATCGGTCGCCAGAGGTTCCAAAATTTCCGAGATGGATAATATCCTCGTATTTTCTTGGCCGAGGTTTTGATTGAGATTTGGCGGTGTCGAAGGAGACATCTGGGCACCGGTCATGGCAGTATAAAAATTATCCAGAATGAGCACGGTTACGTTCATACTCGATTTTACCAAATTTTGAATGGCGGGAATCCCGGAATGGAAAAATGTACTGTCCCCAATCATGGCAATAACATGTTGCTTTTTCGGATCGATAACAGTGGCTACACCATTTGCGATTCCAACACCGGCGCCCATACAAATCAACCAGTCCATGGTTCGATAGGGTTCGGACATAGACATCGTATAACATCCGATATCCCCACCATAGATAGGCTCGATTCCGGTCTTTTTATAAAAGCTATCACAAGCTTTGCGCAGAGAATAAAATACATTACGATGGGAACACCCAGGACAAAAAGTAGGCTCCCGAATAGGAAGTTCTTTGATTAGGCCGTGAATTTGTTCTGAAATTGGAAGGTAAATATCCCTAAACTCTTGGATATAAAAGGTTTGGCCGTTGGATTCCAGCGGATGGGCCAAAATTTTACCGATTAGCTGGGGAGAGAGGGATCCAATCCGTGGAAAAGAATTTTTACCGATGAGGGGAATCATAATGGAATGATCATAGAGAATGTCTTTCACGGCCCGTTCCAGGAAGGGCTCTTGATCTTCAATAATTACCAACAAATTTGGTTTAAATTCGGATATGAACTTTGTCAAGCCTTCCTCAATTAGGGGATAGGTCAGTTTAAACCGTAAGCGGGGTAAATCCTTTCCAAGTAGATTGCATATTTCCTCAAGATAGGACCATCCCAATCCCGTAGCAATGAAGCCAACAGTAGCGGGAATTTCTACCCCTTTATTGATTTTAGTCAATTTTGCAGATTTATCTCCATAGATTCCGTAGAGCGGCAATTTTTCCTGGAAAGAAAATCCGGAATTTGATAATTTATGAATAATGGAATATAGATTGGTCTGATTGTTCTGTGCCCAATGGATGGCATTCAGATACTTGTTAAAATTTTTTCTGAATACACCCTTGGATAATTGGTTAGGCTCAGCTTGCAATGGACTGGGAGAAAGAATGCCTGTCGCATGATTTAACCAATTGGTGGTGTAGACCATCACAGGCAACTGGATTTGTTCAGATAATTCGAATCCCATAACCACCATATCTTTACATTCTTGAATTGTACAGGGTTCCAATATCGGTAATTGGGTGTGCAAAGAAAAAAGGCGCACATCTTGGGCATTGGTGGAGGATGTGATATCGGGATCCCCCCCACAGAGAATCACCAGACCCGCCTTTCGTTCACCATCGATGCCCGAATACATCACGGAATGGAGTGCATCGCTGATTAAATTCATTCCCAGGTGTTTAAATGAGACAGCGGCACGTAACCCGGACCATGCAGCCCCAACAGCCGCTTCAAATGCCACAGTTTCATTCACGGATAAATCGTAAAAGATATTTTCATGATCATAGGCATGATATTCCCACAAATCGCCAATTTCAGATGTTGGAGTACCCGGGTAGGTGGCTAAATATCGGACCCCTGCCTCAAACAATCCCCGAACAAAAGCTTCATTTCCGGAACAGATTTTTGAAGAACTTAGGCTGGGATCGAATATATTTTTGGGATGAGAGAAATGGAATTTCATAGGCACATATTTATAAATTGCCAGATCATACAAATAATCTTCCCTTCGGGGTTAAAATCTTTTTAGGTATTAAATCAAATAGGATTAGAATCAAAGTAGAGTAAAGGAATATTCTATTCGGAAAATATTTGAAGAATTGGCAAGAGAGGAATAAAATGGAATTTGATGCAATTATCGTTGGAAGTGGAATTTCAGGAACTTGGACAGCCAAATTAATGGCCGAACAAGGATTACGAGTGCTTATTCTTGAAAAGGATCCAGGTCCGTTGCCAAAGATTACTGGGAGAATAGTCTTGCAAAGTACATTGAATGCTTTTCCTGTGCTTCAGAATTATATATCAACCAAATTTCGCCGAATCCGATACTATGCACACAATTTAGAAGATTTCTTCGACATTGTTAGTCAAGAACCTTTAATCGCCACTGTAGATTTCCCAAAATTTGAAAAAGATATTTTAAATCAAGCTCTAAACCATGGAGTGCAAATCAAATATAATCACCTCGTTCGTCATGTAACCGTCGAGGACGATGGCATTTTTATCATTATGGATTCGGATTCGTATCGAACATCCCTATTAATCGGCGCAGATTCCACCGATTCCCGCACAGCCCAAAGTTTAAACCTCCAAAAAGTCCATGATCCCACCAGTTTCCGCCTAGTGATAATCAAATCAATTCAAAGATTAAAATCAATTGAAGAAACCCTTGGTGAGCCTGAGAATGCTGTCGAATATTTTATTAATTTTGAAAAAAAATGCCATTTTGCTTGGATGCTGCCCGAAAAAGACAAAGTTACAATTGGAATATACGCTGACTTTACCGATTTTCAGATATTACGCGATCTACTTAAAGAATTTGAAGATTATCTCATGTCAGTTAATAAAATCCCGGAAACGCCACCAATTTCCCAGAAAGATCAAAATGGAAGCGCCCATATTGGAATCGTTCCAAAAAATTACCCGTTGAAGGAGGGGAAGGTAGGAGTTATGCTTTGTGGGTTGGCAGGTAGGTTTTTCTCTCCCTTCTTTTTAGAAGGAACTCATTTTTCATTAGCATCAGCCACGGCCGCTGCCAAAGTTGCCATCAAAATGGTTAATTCACACCGGGATCCATTCAAAGTTCCCGAACAATATAATCGAACCTGGTACAATTCCATCGGGAAAACTCTGGAGTTTCACCATAAATTGTTTGATTTCCTATACGATCATCCATCCCGCTGGGAAAATATAATAAAGTGGGGTGCCGATAATAAAGAAATCCCAGATCTTTTCGCTCAAATTATCGCAGGGGAATCAAAATTTTATAATCGGACCAGTCGCTTAATTTTCTCTTACTATAGGTTGCATCGTCGATACAATCGCACTTCTACAAAAAAAAAAATTTAGCATTGTAGAAAATTGGGCAACAGCCGAAGGTTTTAAGATCTGAATGCTTCTTAAGAAAAAGGAGAATGTCACAGGAAGTTATTATTGACCATGCGTGGATACTGGACGCGATGCCACACCGAGAAGGGGTGGAAATTTGGTTCAAACTTCCCACCGGCAAAATTTTGCACGGGATTTATCCCTATCTGCCATCTTTTTATGCAACTTTTCGAGCAACACAACATAGAGACAACTTTTTTCCATCAGATGATGAAAAATACCGATATTATGCCACCAAACTTGCAGAACACGAAATAATCACATCGATCGAAGTGGTTAAGCGCCGTATTCGCGCCAAGCACACACTCAACTCAATATGTTTAAAAATAACCCCAAACTCCCCCTTTAAATTCAAAAAAGCGATCCGGTTTCTCAAGAATTTGGAGATTTTTGAGTTATATAACTCTGACATCCCATTGGTGCAGATTTTCTTCTATGAGACGGGACTCTTTCCTTTTGCATCTTGCCGCTTCTCCATGATCCGCGAGTCAAAGAAGAGTAATCTCTACATCGACAAAATCGATCTGACGGATTCCAATGAACTGATCGAATATCCCCTGCCACCGTTACGGATTATATGGCTCGACATTTTTGCAAAATCGACGGGAATCAAGCGGGAAGTCTCGGATGTTCTTTCAAAGTGCACCTTAACCATTGATCCCGATAGCAGTCCGATCCCTTTACCCTCATTGTTCCCCCCAGATATGATTTCAACAGACGTGCACAAATATCCCCAAGTCAAAATAGCCGAAGGATCAGAATATGATACGCTCAAGATGTTAGAGAAGGCAATCAAAATACTCGATCCCGATGTCATATTTACCAGCAAAGGGGATGACCGGATTTTCCCCTACTTGATGGTCAGAATCAAGCAAAATCGATTAGAGAAACGCTTTTCACTTTCGCGCAATGGTACCCCACTGCGATATTCTAAGTTCGAAGTGGGCGAGGTGGGTGGATCAAATTCCTATATGTCTTACGGGCAAATTTTTCATCGGGCAAGCACTCAATTCTATCTCCAAGGTCGTTTACATATAGATTCGGCGATTATGGGCGGATTACATTTTTCCGGTGGTAATCTGTATGGAATTGTGGAAGTGGCACGAATTTCCTATGTCACCCTCCAACGCTTGACACGGGTGACCATCGGGGGCGCTTTGCAATCAATGCAATTTTATCACGCCTATCATCAGGGAATCCTAATCCCTGAAGAAAAAAAGAATGTTGAATACTTTCGGGAAGCCGCAAATCTGCTGAAATCAGACAGAGGGGGTCTTATTCTTAACCCAGTAGTAGGAATGTTTGATCGGGTAGCAGAACTCGATTTTACCTCCATGTATCCTGCCTTAATGGTCAAGTACAATGTTTCACCGGAAAAGCTCAATTGTGGGTGCTGCAAGTCTAACGGAAATGCGGTTCCGGGATTACCCTATCACACCTGCATCCAAGAAGAGGGAGTTGTGCCTTTGTCGCTACATCTCCCATTAACAAAACGAATTCGATATAAAGAACTCATTAAAAACAGCGACCCCACGCTTGCAAAACGATATGAACAGATACAAAGTGCCCTGAAATGGATTCTGGTAGTATGTTTCGGCTATTTGGGATTTCGTAATTCGCGATTTGGTCGAATTGAGGCACATCAGGCAGTGTGCGCCTACTCCCGTGAGTTCCTGTTGAATGCCATGAATATCGTGGAGAAACATGGGTTACGCTATCTTCACGGGATAGTGGATTCACTCTATGTCCAAGCGCCAAAATTCATGAAAATAGAGGAATTTCATCAGAAATGCAACCGCATAGTGCATGAAATTGTGGAAAAGACAAAAATTCCTATTAACTATGATCCCAACACAGATTTCTTTAAATTTCTTACTTTTCTTCCCACCAAAGCCCAACCGGAAATCGGGGCACTGAATCGTTACTGGGGCGTTAAACCGGATGGAAAAATTAAAGTGCGGGGTCTAGAACTTCGTCGCCATGATGCACCCCCCTTCGTGAAAGATTTTCAACACACATTGATAACTGCCATCGCCGGTTCCCCCCATCGAATATATTGGAAAAGGTTACTCTCCACAACCATTATTCCTCTATTGGAGCAGTATTTCCAAAAATTGGATGCGCGAACCGTGACGATTGAAGAATTAGCCATCACGATTCGATTAACACGCCATCTCTCGGAATACAAGGTCAATAATTATCAGGTGATTGCGGCGCGACATTTGGCCCGTCACGGATTATATTTAGGACCGGGACAGAAAATTTCCTTCATAATTACCAATGATCGGGCAACAAACCCAATGGATAAAGCCTTACCAATTCAACTATTCCAAGAACGGCATGCTACCTATGATTCAGTAAAATATCGGCAATTACTTGTACGGGCGCTGAATAATCTTTTACCTAACCCGTTGACGCCAGTCGAAATGAAGCACTTGGTGGAATATTCTTCCGATTCCTATTATATGATTCAGAAGACTCAGAAATCTTTATTGGAGTATATTCATAATTAAGTTTAGATGAGTGAATTACCCCGTGATTTGAAAATTCTCCGGCAAATTGGATTGAAGGCAATTAATCAGGGTATCGAGAGTGTGCAACCCGATGAACTGGTTCGAAAATCCATTTCATTTGAGAATCAAATAATGAAAATTGAGGATTTATCGGTAGACCTCTCCAAATATCGGGAGATAGTTATAGTGGGAGGAGGTAAGGCCACTTATTTAATGGCTACAGCTCTTTTGGGTATGATCCCAAAGAATTTCTCTGTTTCTGTTTCTGTTTCTGTTTCTGGTTCCGTTTCCGGAGCAATAAATATTCCTTCCAATCAAGAAACCCCTGAATTCATCTCTCCCCCTTCGGGACAGGGAAAAATTCACATTCACAAAGCCTCGCACCCTGTTCCTGATATTCACGGCATGCAAGGAGTTCAGGAAATGATCCAACTGATAAACGACTCTCCACCGGATTCGCTCGTAATTGCTTTAATCAGCGGTGGGGGAAGTGCCTTATTACCATTGCCGGTAAAGGGGGTTTCCTTACCAGAATTACAAATTATGAATAAATTATTGCTGGAATCCGGTGCCAGCATAGGGGAAGTAAATTGTATTCGAAAACATCTCTCAGCGTTCAAGGGAGGGAACTTGGCACGGAAGTGTGGCGGCAGGATGCTCATTTCTTTGATTATTTCGGATGTGATTGGTAATCACCTGGATATCATCGCTTCGGGTCCAACCGTTCCGGATCCCTCATATTTTGGGGATGCAATTGACATTTGCAGAAAATATAATATTTGGGATAAAAAACAATTGCCGATATCTATCCGAGAGCACCTTCTTGCAGGACAAAAGGGAGAAATTGAGGAAACACCAAAACCCGATTCCCTCATTTTTGACACGGTTCACAATTTTATCATCGGCAGCGCAAAAACATCCATGGAAAGGGTATTTCGGGTTTTAATTCAGAATGGCTTTGAAACGCTGCGGATCGGATCGGATCTAAATGGAGAAGCCAGCGAGTTTGGTAAAGATCTTGTCCAAAAGCGATTCGAGATGCCCGATAGACTAGAGAAATATGCCTTCGTTGGGACGGGGGAATTCACAGTCACCTTAGGAGATTCTGATGGTATCGGAGGACGGAATCAAGAGATGCTCCTTTCATTCCTTCAAACCTTGGCGACTGAAGCAACCAAAACAACCGATTCGACCGAAGCAGCCCCGACCATTTGGAATCATCGAAATTTTGTTATAATTGCATGTGCCTTTGACGGTATTGAGGGAAACAGTCCTGCCATGGGTGCCATTGTTGATTCAACGAGTCTTCGGCGAATTCAGGAGATGCAACTTACGAAGAAAGAATTTTCAATGGATAATTTTTTGGTTAATCATAATTCCTATAAAATTACAGTATCCGGATTAGTGGGAGGCCACTCAGGTGACGATATCCAGAAAGGACGGGCTAATGCTAATAAAATACTAAATAGGGCATTATGGAGTTCAACTGATAATTTTGGTTTGAAATTATCAATTTTTGA
>JABCSI010000012.1 GCA_018238965.1 Promethearchaeota archaeon | reverse complement strand
ATTCAACAGTTTTCATGAGATCACCATCAACATAGAATTCAACTTTTTCAATTCCGGAGTCGTCACTTGCATATACACTGATTGTTTTTTTACCAATTAAAAACGTATTATTTAACGACCCTATTTCCTCGATAATTTTTTCGAGAATTTGTTGCGCGATGAGATCCTTACTGGCCAAGGGAAGGTGAATGGTCTCCTTTTGGGGATCAATAATATAGACTTCATTCTTGTCAGCACCAAACCCTTGTTTGGGAAGGCTTGGATGCACTTTGTTTGCAATAATTAAATTCAATTGGGAATCGTGCAGCCTTTGGTATGCCTTTGAAATCATTTCTTGGTCATCGACCATGGATTCGGCTTTGAATCCAACTATGAATAAAGATTCCGTCTTTTGCCGTGCCCGTTTGATTAACTTTGGAGTGGAAATCAAATTAAGTGTAATTTCTTGATTGTTGGATGAGATTTTTTTATCCAACCGTTCCTTCGGAGTGAAGTCTGCCAGTGCTGCAGTGGATATGAGAACATCATAGGGGGTCTGATCAAGTTCTTGTTCCATTATCTGCACAAAATCCGCCGTGTTCACAGGATGATGGACTCGAAGATTTGGATGAGGCATGGGTTGAATATTTGTAGGGCCTAATAATAAACAAACTTCCGCCCCCGACGATAGGATCGCTTGTGCAAGAGCAATCCCCATTTTTCCCGATGAGGGATTGGATAGAAATCGAACGTTGTCAATCCATTCACGGGTAGGTCCCGCAGTAAGCAAAAATTTCTTTCCATTTAATTTTTTTAGCCCGGATCCCGATGATTGAAAGTAGTTTTCTACGAATGAAGACACTTCTTCGGGTTCAGCCACCTTAGCCTTATTTTCCTCTAATCGGGGTCCCAATAAATGAATTCCAAAGGATTGGAGATGTTTCATGTTATTCTTTACTATCGGATTTTGAAACATCGACTCGTGCATCGCGGGCACAACTACCAAGGGTGTTTTACTCCCAAGAGCCACCATTGAAATTGCAGTAACTGCGGTATCAGAGATTCCATGGGCAATTTTTCCTATTGTATTTGCGCTGGCGGGATAGATGACCACCATATCAGCCAAACCTTTAGTGTTCTCGCGTTCCCCTGCAATAGCGATATGTTCAATTTGCCCGGAAATGGTTAAAATGACCTTATTTCCCGTTGACCATTCCATCATTTCAGGTTGCACTAAATCTGTAGCAGCTTGTGTCATTGCACATATAATTTCTGCCCCTTGTCGCATTAATTTCCGCGCAACATGAGGGGCATTAATTACCGCTACACTACCCGTTAAACATAAGCAGATAGTTTTCCCTTTGAGCCGATCACTCTCAATTCCCTGAATATCTTTAGTGGGGTGGGATTGCTTGGGAGAATTCCAATCATCATCCATAAATAAACAAATGCTTACCACTTAATTAAGAATTTAGAATATATCATTATGCATTGGTGAATGTATGGTGAAAATTATCAAAATTAAAAAACAATCTAAAATATTTTATGTATAACTGGGAAATCCAAATCCTTATTAAAGAGTTCACATATATCCGATTTGATAAATTGTAAACAAAATCATCCCTTATCCAATGTTATTGCATGCGGTTCTTTTGAAGAATAACACGACGATAAAATGGCACTTGATTCAAAATGGCACGAAAATCTTCAACTAAAAAATCAACCAAAGCACCAACATCTGATTCCTCCACCGAAACAATTAAACAGGGAAGCGTTGCAGAATTTTTTCGTAAACGAACCCAATTGGTCGGTTTCGATTATGGATTAAACAAGCATACGCAATATACCATAGAATTCTTAGATAATTCCCTCGATGCAATTGAATCCTTTCATTGGAAGGCCTCGAAACGACAACCAGAGTATGCATTCTTGCTGAAAGATGATTTATTGTTACAGAATCTCTCATTTTTAGGTGGAGGTGTGAGTGAAGAGGACCTTGCAAGATTCGAGGAGCAAATCGAAAAAGCGATGGTGGATGATGAAGGTAACCCTCTCACGGAAGATGGCATTTTAATTGTCGATGAATCGGTTGCGGATGAAGATGACGATTTAATTATAGACGAAGATATCAAAAAATCGGAAGAAAAGACTTCAGAGGATGATGAAGAAGCAAAGAAACTGCGGAAACTTCAGAAGAAGGATGAAGAGCGTGCCCAAGAAGTTCAAAATATTTTGGAAGGAATTTACAATTACTTATTCCCAATTCAACCCTTAGTAGAACGGGAACCTTTTGTAATCATTCAATTAACGGAGCGGGAAGCCCAAGACGTCTTTGCAGATTCGTCCCAAACATCTAAGGAAGTATGGGAATACGATTTTGAAATCTTTGATAACGGCACCGGCATGGCTCCCAATGATTTAGCAAAATTTGGTCGATATTTAGCGTCAAGCAAATCCCAAAAATTACGTCAGACCAGAGGATCCCAAGGATTTGGCTCACCCAGTGCCTTCAGTGATGCTCAAAATACGACAGGAAAGCCCATCACGGTAGTTAGTAAAAATATTAACCACATATACGGTATCGTATCCCAATTCTATACGACCTCCAAAAATAATAAGGAATATGTAGTTCCCCCAACAGAAATTGATTGTCCATTTGAACATGGAACCTACGTTCGGTTACAATACATCAACGTGAAATACCGTAAAGGATTTATTGATACCTATATTCAACTCACAGCACTTACAAATCCCCATATAACATTTGTTTTCCAAGATCCATCCGGTAATGAAGAGATATATCCCCGTAGAGTTTCACGATTCCCACGTGAACCGACATATGCCTTACCCCATCCATCTTCTGTAAATATTGGGGATTTTCAAGATTTGTTGCGTTCATCAACGAACCTTACTCTGAGTGCTTTCCTTCAAGATAACTTTGTTCGATTGAGTTCCAGTCTCGCAAAAAATATATTGGTTGAGGCTGAACTCGGATTGGAGAATGATTTCAATTATTTTAATCTAACCCACGGGATAATCACATGGGCACGTAATGAATTAGAAAAAATCTTCTATATCCGAGAAGAAAAGCGAATATTTGGAAGATCCAAACGTCCCCGGGAAAAATTGGTGATATATCAAGTCGATAAACCTGAATATCTTACCCAATATTGGGGGGTTATAACCTCCTTCAATAAGATATCCGATCAAATCAAACAAAAATATAAGAAAATCAAACGGCTTCAGAAAAAAAGCAACTCTTCATCCATCAAAAAAGAAATCAAAGTACTTAAGAAAGAGATTCAAGCTCTTGGGAAAGAAATTGTCATCGATTTAAAAAATTCGGAGAAATTAAAGAAGGAGTTAGCTGGTATTGTCAAGAAATTCTCATTTACTCCTAGTGACGAGATCACAGATGTGGCCATTACGGATAAAATCGAAGAAAAAGTCTCAGAATTATTGATTTCCCATTCTCGCCCCTCGGTACTAACGCAAAAGCAAACCGAATCTTTGTTTAAAGCGTTTAAGGGTCAAAAATTCATGGCCCCTCCATCTGATCCTGCGGTTCCTATTGGAGCAAGCGTGCTGGAGACTACATTGATAAAAGAATTCAGACTTGCATCGGCGTTTAGAACAGATCTATTTCTTGATTTCGATCAAATAATTACTTCCTTAAGTGAAGGGCGGGCTGACCTTTATTCTAGTCGTATCCTATATAAGTTTTGCAAAGAACCTTACTACTCTGAAAAATTAACTCCTTCTAATCTTCTTTTGGGTAATGACGACATGGAAATTGAATCATACACTACATTATTTCAAAAATTTGATGCCT
Source organism: Promethearchaeota archaeon (assembly GCA_018238965.1). Lineage (GTDB taxonomy): Archaea > Asgardarchaeota > Lokiarchaeia > Sigyniarchaeales > Promethearchaeaceae > Harpocratesius. The sequence continues at coordinate 24,764 of JABCSI010000012.1, read as the reverse complement.
TACGAACTATTGAGGAGGATTTTGTTTACGGATATACTCGCCCTCCAACCAGCGGGAAAGGTTTAGCCTTTGTAGTGGAAGCTGCGATTGCAATTAGTCCTAAAATATCCAGTGCTAAGAAGGGACAGCAAGTTTTAATGCGGTATGTCAATCGAACACCGAAACTACGTGACAATTCTGACTGTGCCATCTGGAAAGGTTGCCAAAGTGTGAAGTGGAAAAACTATAAACTCGATGTATTCGATAATGGGATTCCGAAAGGGAATATTAAGATTTTAGTGAATGTATCAGGTCCTTATGTGCATTTGATGTTTAAATCCCAATCGAAAAACGCCCTCGCTGAAGATGAAGTGCTCTTGAAAGAAATTAAATTTTGCTTGGAAGCCATTGGCCGAAAAATCCGGAATTTTCAAAACAGGAAAACAAAACGTGATAATTTACGAAAACGATCCAAGGTAATTGAAAAATACATCCCAATTTTTGTTACTTCATTGTTGAATGTAGTTAAGAACATCCCATCCATTAAAACTCCGACTGCCAAAGCATTAAAGGACCAAATGCAGGCCAGACTGGATGGAAATCTAGAGATTCCTATAGAGGATAAAAAAGATAAGATAGACGAAGGGGTGGTTGCTTTGAAAAGTAAAGAGGAAATTGAAGCAGAACTTCTTCGCCGTAAGCAGGAAGCAGGGATTATTCCAAAGGAATCTCCCATCGAAGATTCAATCCAGAAAGATATTTCTTCCAAATCTCCACCTTCCAAACCTAGAAAATCGACAGCTTCATCTCCAATCGCGAAACGTGGGAGTCAAATATCCAAGGGTCCGAAACCGGTGCAAAAAGTAGATGAGATTATTGATCGCTGGAAAAAATCGGGAAAATCTACGAGTAGCGCCAAACCCGTCTTGCAAGTTCGCAAACCTTCACCTACTTCCTCACCTCGAACTGTTTCTAAATCAGTATCCAGTAGAAAACAATCAACTACCAAGCCATCTACAAGATCTTCACAAACAGCATCACGTCCAACTCAATCCAGAAGTTCATCATCTCCTGCACCACCCAGAAAATTGACTAAACCTGAGTCAAAAATTCGCATCATTAGCACGGATATGATCTTAACCAGAATGAAAGACCAAAAATGGGTCAATCTTAAAGATATGATCAAAATCTTGGAAATTAAAGATATCAAAGATGCCCGTTATCTTCAGTTGAAATTGAAACAGCTCACTCGGGAGAAAAAACTCCTTATTACCATTAGTAAAGGGCGAACATACTGGAAATTCAACCCCAATTAGGGAGGTTTCTATTCCATGGCAAAAAAATCAAGTAAACGCACTTCTCGCAAAAAGAAATCCACCGTTATTAAAGACCAGGTGGTCACTCCATCCCGTAATCTCCAAGCAAATCTCACAATGGAAGAATTAGCACCTGTTCGCGAATTGCTTGGGCAAAACCTGCTGGAAGATAGGACAGATAACTATATTCTTCCCTTGAATTCTGTAAAAATAGATGAATTGTCGATGGATGATGCCTTATCTCGTATTAACAATATTGCAGTGGATCTTATTAACCAAATTCAAATTTCTGGCTATCCAACCTTCAATATTCCCAGTCGCACTTCAACCAACATTATTTATGATAAAGATCAAGATTTATTACTCTTAGGAAATAAAACCACCAATAAGTCTTTATTGACACTCACATCGGCGCAAGAAACCGCCCGTTTGATGAAAGTATTGGAAATTATCCATGAACTTCTCCGAAAGAAAAAACATATGACTAAACGTGAGGTTTTCTACGGCGATGTAAATCTATTTCAAGATCAAAGATTCAGCGATGTGTGCATTGAAGATGCCTCTACCCTTCTCAGAACCACCCGAAATTCTACCGGTATTGTTGCCAAAGCCCGTGGTTCTGCAGTGGGGCGCTTACGTCTTAGGGATGGTAATGAAATCATCGATCTCGACGCTCAAGGTTCTGGATCATGGTCTATCACACCTATGATTGACCAAGTTGATGTAATTGAATCCGACGCCGAATTTATCCTGGTGTTGGAAAAAGATGCAGCCATGATGCGGCTCATCGAGGAAAGATGGTGGAGAAAATATCCATGCATCGCCCTCACCGCAGAAGGTGTTGGAAATGTTGCCACACGTATGTTTCTGAAGAAAATTAACAAAGAACTCCGTCTTCCAACCTTTAGTCTTGTTGATGCAGACCCTTACGGACACTATATCTATTCCGTATATATTCGGGGATCAAAACGTCTCTCATATGAAACCCCCTTTTTAGCTACACCGGATATGCATCTGCTTGGTGTTCTTTCCAGAGATTTGGATGAATATGGCATTGATTACAGTTGTAGAATTCCGATGAACAAAGTTGACATGAAGCGATTGGATGATATGTTGGCTGAACCTTATGTGCAAGCAAATCGAAAGTGGAAGGAGGATCTTGAGCTGATGAAAAAGATGAAATTTAAAGCAGAAATTCAGGCTCTCTCGTCTCACGGGATTGAATATCTCACCGACACCTATTTACCTAATAAATTGTATTCCGGAGATTGGATATAATATGAAAATCTTTCGTACCAAAGATGGCCGTGTTTTGCAATTAGCGGATAAGGAGAAGATTATGGAATGGGATGCAGAAATGCCCCTGATATTCATAGGAGAACTCAAGGATAAAAGAATCCCCAAATATCGGAAGATGTATTCCAAAAAGATGGTTGCCGAAATTGAAAAATATGTAGAAGAAATATTATCAAAAGTTGCGATCCCCAAACTAATTGAAGCCTTGGGCAGCTCCCAAGTTGAAGAACGGCGGAATGTTGCAGAAAATCTCTTGGAGTTGAGCAAATCAAATCCAGATCAATTGAAAATTACCTTACCCCACATTCGTGAAGCTCAAAATGATAAAGATAAAACCGTTTCAAAATTGATGAAGGATACCGCTAAAAACTACGATAAAGCTCAGAAACGGAAGCAAACAGCCGTAAAACGGAAAAAATTGGCATCCTTGCGGAAAAACATGGATAAGATAGATAGGGATTATGCCGATGGGAATATTTCCGATGGTGATTACTTGAAAGAGCAAAAGATTTATCTTAAGTTAAAAAGAGAGATTGAGAAGGAAGAGGAAACCGACTAAAAGGTCACTTCAATCAAACTCTTGCTAAACCTTTTTATACTCCGAAGAGCAAGTTAAACATAACAAACAGAACAAGTAGATCAAACTATGCCTCTTTCAAGCTATGAAAACCTACCTTCCAAGATTCTTTGTATTGATATCGGATCTGCTTCAACAAATACAGATTATATGCGGTGGACTCGTACAGCTAACGAAAATGTTTTCCCGATGGATATTCAAGCCGGGAGACAAATGGCTAAAGAACACTTCTTCCTCCATTTAGAAAAATCCGATCGCAGGATGGTCTTCATAAAAGATCGCGGCATAAATTTCTTGATAATGGCTGAAGTAGAAGTACAGATACAAATGTTAGAAGCGATCTTGGAGGAGGTTATCAACACTTTCTTTGATGCCTACGGTACGATATATAAAAATTTTTTCACAGGAATGAAAAGCATTTTTGATGGCTTTAAATCAACCATTAATACTTCAATAAATGAAGCACAAGAAACTCGCGTGAGATGGATTAAATCCAAGTGCACCATTTGTAAACAGGATTATTATATCTGTGTGAAGAAATCATTGATTGAGAATGCAAAAAGTTTCCCAGTATCCTTAGTTTTTCAGCACGGTGGACATGGATTGTTAATTTATCTGGATTCAAAATTTAAAACCCGTGGTAATGAAATTGTGGAGATAACCGGTTAACGGGTTAAATTTTTAGGGTATCACTTTCGTTTTAATCATAATCCATGAAAAATCCCATAATAAATTTGATTGAGCATATTTTCTTTGTCGATATTGGTGAGGTAAATACCGATTTATTTAAATGGAAAAAGCCCAATTCTGTTCTATTTCGCATGGATATAATTGCAGCTCGGGCAGAAGCAAATGAGGATTATTTTCGGAGACAAGAACGGTCCAACGTCCGAATTATGTTTATCAAAAAAAACAATCTGGTTTTCACCATCGCCTCCGATGAATCGATTCAATTTCAATTACTCGAGGCATTGCTAGAAAGAATTATGGATGAATTCTTGGAGAATTATGGAATGTTTACCTTTTCAATTACGGGATTATCAAATCTCTTTGAAGGATTTCAAGAGGTTGTCCTCAAACTCTTTGAAACGGTTCAACATGAACGTGTGACTTGGGTATTGGTACCATGTAAATTGTGTAAAATCAGCCATGCTATGTGCATTAATAAGACTCTGATCGAAAAAGCACCAAGTTTTCCCATGTCAATTGTCTATCTACATAAAGGAATTGGATTAATAGTCTATCTTGATGCTCACATGAAGGTGAGGGGCGTGGAACCAGTAACAATTACCGGATAAAAATTCAAAGTTTAAAAAAATCGAAGAAAAAAAGATTATAACCTTATTACTGTAGAATAATGGCCGGTTTCCCAGGTAAAGCTTGCGATTTTTTCTTATTTTGTGCATCTTCTTCCGAGACAACCAAAACAGGCATCCCTAACTCTTTTTTTAACAAATCGCTATTACTTAGAAAAAAATCAACTTCTGCTTGTTGTGTACTGAAAGGAACGGTATATTTGCCTGGATTTTTAGCGAGTTTTTGGAGATAACCCTTTATATTCTTTCCATATTGCTTCCAATCGGGATTTGCCATCGCACTTTTCATTAAGGTTCCAAAAGGATTTCCTTCAACAACTTGCCCCAACATCTCGGTAACAAATCCATTTTTCCAATCTGCGGCCACAATAATTTGGATCTCGTTAATTCCCTCTAAATCGATAATATTCTGGATGTTTTTGGCGTCATTGATAAGGTTATCAAGACTAAGCCAATGTCTTTCAATTTCCGGAGTAATCAGAGCTGTATCATAACTCGGCCAAGATGCTAAAGTACTAAATCCTTTGTGTTCGGTGATCTGCCATAATTCTTCACACATGTGGGGAACGACAGGTGCCAACATCAAAATTAATTTTTCCCGGGCTTCATTGTAGAGTGATTTGAGGGGAACCATAGTTAAGTACTCTCGGAAAATATCCGCAAAGGCAACGATTTCATTGAGTGCATCCCGGATAATTATTTTATCATAATTTTCTGAAACTACCTTGATCATTCGATTTAATCGGAATTGGATAAACTCATCATAGGAATCGGGCTCGTTTCGATATTGAGATGGTTCTTCAGTTAAGGCATACCATATTTTCAACAATACCTTATTATCGGCATAACATCCGGAATCGGACCATTCCAATTCTTTTTCGGGATTAGCACCATGCATTATAAAGAAACGGGCGGTATCCGCACCGAATTGCTCAATAATACCCCCTGGAGATACTGTATTACCCAAGCTTTTGGACATTTTTGCCGATTTTGTGATATAAGTATTACCACAGGTATTGCATGTTCCTTTTTCTGAATCATAATCGCCTTCCCAGTTTCCGTCCTTATCGTGGGCAGCAGGCAGAAATTTTTCACAATGTTCACAATAGGGATGGATCATATTAATCATACCTTGGGTCAAGAGCGCCCTGAATGGTTCATCAATTGAATGTAAACCGAGGTCCCGACTCACCTTTGTAAAGAAACGGGCATAGAGTAGATGTAAAATAGCATGTTCGATTCCACCAATGTATTGATCCACCGGAGCCCAATAATCCACATCATCTTTAACAAAAGGAAGATCTTCCGAAAATGGGCTGGCATAGCGTAAGAAATACCACGATGAATCCACAAATGTATCCATGGTATCTGTCTCACGACGGGCAGTTCCCCCACAAGATGGACAATTAACATGCATAAATTTCTCGCTATGTTCTAAAGGATTGCCAGATTTTCCGAATACAGCATCATCGGGTAATTGCACAGGCAAATTCTCGATTTTTTCTGGAACAATCCCACATTTTTCGCAATAGATCATGGGAATGGGAGTACCCCAATAACGCTGACGGGAAATCAACCAATCTCGGATTTTGTAATTAATCGTTGGTCCTCCTTTGCCCAATTCCTCCAATTTGTTGGCAATCGCTTGGATTGCTGGTCGATTTTCCATGCCTGAAAAATCGCCGGAATCATGTAATACACCATCTTCCACAAAGGCGCGAGAAATTTTATCACCATCGAGGGTAAATCCATCGAAGGGTTGAATCACCACTTTAATGGGGATCTCATACTTTTTAGCGAATTCAAAATCCCGCTGATCATGGGCTGGAACCGCCATCACAGCTCCGGCTCCGTATCCATATATTACAAAATTACCTGCATAAATTGGAATCTTTTCCCCATTGAGTGGATTAATGGCGTATTTTCCGAGAAACATGCCTTTCTTTTCGGCATCTTCGGACATACGTTCATAACGGTCTAGCTGCATTACCTCATTATGGAATTCCTCATAAAGTTTCTCATATTTGGTACCTTTAACCCAATCTTTACACCATGGATGTTCCGCAGCCATGGTCATAAAAGTTACCCCGAAAACAGTGTCTATTCGGGTAGTAAAAATGCTTAACACTTGATCTGTACCCTCAACATGGAAATCCGCAGTAGTACCTTCGCTACGGCCGATCCAATTTCGTTGCATAATTTTAACTTTCTGAGGCCATTCAACATTATCCAATCCCGCAAGTAATTCATCGGCATAGTCCCGAATTTTGAAAAACCACTGGGAGAGAAATTTGGGTTCTACGGTAGAATTGCAACGCCAGCATTTACCCGTTATTACTTGTTCATTAGCCAAGACGGAGGTGCATTTGGGACACCAATTAACCAAGGACTCCTTCCGATACGCGAGTCCCTTTTCATACATTTTAATAAACATCCATTGGTTCCATTTGTAGTATTTTTCTTCAATGGAAGAGACCTCCCGGCGCCAATCATAACCAAAACCGATTCTTTGTTGATCTGCTTTGATACTCGCAATGTTGGCTCTGGTATATTCCTCAGGAGGAGTCCCTTTCTTAATGGCCGCAATTTCCGCGGGCAATCCGAATGAATCATAACCCATTGGATAAAGCACATTAAAACCCTTCATCCGTTTATATCGGGCAAAAGTGTCCCCAATGGTGTAATTTCTCAAATGTCCCATATGCATATGGCCGGAGGGATACGGATACATTTCCAACACGTAGAATTTAGATTTTTTACTATCTTTTTCCACTTCAAATATCTTATCCTTTGCCCACCGTTCTTGCCATTTCATTTCAATTTCTTGTGGGTGATAAACGTGGTTCATAACATTAGAAAATGAGGAAAATAGAAAAAATTTATCATTTAGATAGCGAAAAATAGCGGCAAAAGATAAAAAATCAAGTGCTATACATATCTTTTACTATTACAAGTAATCGATTCAAAGTTAAACTTAAACCTTTCTTTCTGGCTTTTTCTTTCAACCATTCCACATTTACAGAAGGGGCGTGATGGTACACATTTACAAAATCTTTTGCGTCATTGAAATCAAGAAGTTCGCCATCACCCAAATTGGAAATATCTCCCAGATAGAGAATTTTACCATACAATATTTGCTCAATTGAGGCAATTTTAAAAACGAGATCCTGAAAACGCTTTTCTTCGGACGTATGTAAAACTTCCATCTCATCTTCATTTGTTGCGACTTTGAGATCAATCCTTATCACCGAATCTGGTGCAAAGATTGATGTATTGAAATTTTCTTTGAAAGCCAAGCGCAGTTGATTCTCCATAACATCAAAACCTGCATTCTTAAAAACTGCTATTATATGATCAGCGTATTGTTCACTACCATATCTTTCTCCAGATTTTAAAAGTGGGGATAAAATAAGATCAATATCAGAGGTAGTTCGAGCACTTCCATTCAAAATAGCAGCTAATCCACCAACAATAACATAATCAATTTCTTTAGATTCAAGTACTGTTATTACTTTGTGGAAAAATTCTTTTATCTCTGCCATTTCGCCCTATTTTCCTCTCATTTTCATTTGTTTTTGCTCAAGCAATTTTTTTCTCATCTCATCTCTTATCTGCTCTTTATTCCATTCCGGATGGCGGATTACAATCTCATCTCTTAACAATGTGAGCATATAGTGGGTCATTTGGTCTGCAATATCGAGAAAATTCCATCCATTTTTCAATAAATACTGGATGTGTGCTTGATCTTCCATAAATTTTCGTTTAATACGAATGTGGCGTTGATTTTGGGTAATTTTCTTATCTCCTAGTACATTCGTTTATTTAATTAGGTGATATTTCACCAATTTCGCATAACCTTCTTAATTAATATATAGTATAACACTATGGTATAAAATATCTTAGCATCATTATCCAGAAAGACGATTTGTTTTCCCTAAATGCGAAAATAACCCGAAAAACTCATAATGGAATTGTATTTGCAATTTTACACACCTATTGCCCATAGGTGAGGCTGATATATCGGGGTGAATTCTTTTTCGGGTTCAATCAAAGTGGACCGAAGGGAAAACTCTGTACATCCTGAAGTACAATAAAGAACTCCACGGGAGACATTACTGCATTTTGATGTCTGATGGTCAAAATTTGAGCATATTCCACAAACATCCCTTGTATTTATCCGAGGTAATGTTAAGTCCAAAGGAGAAATTCTACTATATAATGCCCATCGATAGGGGCTATACAGCAATACATATGTAGCTTTTGATATTTGGACCCGTTTTTGTTTTAGATTTCCGTAGGATTGGCTTGAAAGGACGGATACATAACCGTCAGTATCAAATTTATCTTCCAGATTAAGGGTATAGGTCCTATTTGGGGATCTCTGTTTCCAACTCATTATTTTATTGGCTTGGAGGAATCTTCGATTTTTCATTGATTCAAATCGAAAGCGATTCGATTCTTTTGACAGGAAAATAAATCCGTCTTCGACTTTATGATAAGTGTAGAAATATTTCCGGTTTCTTTTAATGAAATTTTGGGATGCAGATGTGGATCTTTTTTTGGGTTTTATATTCCCTATTTTCAGGGAGTTTTTGTTCCGCATTAAATACCAATTTGGTATAGAATCTATGGGAAAGGTTGTAGCACTGGATATTTTAAGAATATATTCATATTCGGTTTCTGTTATTGAATTCATTGAGATGTTTCACGTATTTCTGTATATTTATTTATTTTATACTATTTTTATTATGTAAAGCAAAGCCGTGAGAAATTCGATTTCTCCCAAATCTGCCTTATGAAATCTGCATGATAGGATTCAACATTCTTCTGTAATAGTGTGGAGAATCGACTTCTATGCAGTTAAAGAGAGGAAATTAATTCTTGCTAAGGGTAGGAATAGCCACTACCTTTTTACTCGAGAAGGAATAAAAAAGCATTACGTCTAATATATACCAAACAATTGATCAGTTTCTTTCTTACAAGATTCATAATGCTGGAACGCATTTAGGATTTACTAAATAATTTTAAACAAAAAAAGTAACCTATTCTGAATTCCGGGTTATATCATACCAGAAAGATAAGAAATATTGACCATAGTTTTCAGCCACTTGACAAATCAGCTCGGAGGCTTGGTCATAATCATAATCTAAAGAACCACCTAAGGCAAGAAAGAATAATTTTGCTTCTTTTCGTAGTCCAACCAATCCCATTGCCCTATTAAGGATAAATGGAAGAGTGATCGCGGGTACAGTTCGCCACATAAACACAAGATCTAGAACAGAGTGGGAGAATTCACTCGTTGAAACATACGATGACCAATCTACATATCCAGATTGATCCGACTCGTGTGAAATATATACGGTAGAGATGCTCATATGAAAAATATATCTAATAGTATATCTAAAAATTGTGGAAACCAGTTCTTGCTAAGGGGCCATTAATTAGCAATATCCGAAAAACAACGACAAAAATCGCATCGGTGAAAAAATCATTCAGGTAAAGGAGGAACTGTGTGATCATCCCAAATTTCAGTTACTGTGCTGGTCCACCATGAGGGAGGGATTTTCCTATAAATTCCATGTTGATTTAACCCTTTTCTAAATGCACGAATATTTGCCTTAGGCACATCAATATCTTTCCAATTATCGTAGAAAAAGGCACCATATCCGCCTTTAAAAGTGCCCAAATTCCGAATCATATGCCAAACTTCCCGTGAAACTTCGGCAGTGGTGCCTCCGGGATAGATTGATTGAATATTAACACACCCCCAAAACATTATTTTTCCCCGATAGGGTTCTAATTCGGGATATCCGTTCATACGAGGTGAATCAAATTCCATGGCATCCACACCCCATTTAATGAGTGATGGCACCAGTTTAACATTCTTTCCGCAGGAGTGATGATGAAAATCGCATCCCAAATCATGGGCAGCGGAATAAAGGCGCCCATAAACATTTTCATAAAATTTGTTAAACATCCTTACACTCATATAAGGGCGGTCTTGCTCCCCCAGATCATCAAAAATCATAAATCCATGAACGTCCCCTGTGGATTTCCACATTTTCATGACTGCAATGAAATTTTCGACTATCTGTTCCAGTAGATATTCAACTTTCTTTGGATTTTTTATATGATCCGCCATAAATGGAGAAAATCCCCGCATGTTGGCAGCAATACTAAACGGTCCATCTCCAAATATACCCATTCGATATTTTTTCCTTCCAAATATCTTCCCAAGATGATTAAATAAGCGATATCTATCAGTTTCAACAGGATTAGGAAAATAATATGCAATATAATCATCCAGAGAATCCCAATCTGGTAAAGAGGGTCTTCCAGGATGTCCCATGTTATATATATGGGGGGATCTATTCCAGATACATCCCCACTCATCAATTAATTCATGGGTTCCTTTCCGAATTTCTATATATTTGGGATCAGTTGCCCAAACGGGTTTTTTCCAGCGATAAAAGGGATCTCCGGATTTTGGGAATAATCCAATTTCATTGTCTCTGTGTCCGGGCATCCAAGATTTTGATGCAGAAAGAAGCATAGGAAACACATCGCTATACCTTAAAATTTCTAAGTAATTATCAGAAAAATTCATAACCGGGACTCTATCTGGTTCAGAAAAGCTTAAAGCCGCTCTTACTCGCTCAAATGAATTCATAGTCATCATCACTCCGCATTTAATTTAATATCCATAAACTTGAATCCTTTATCTCTATATCTACAACTTTTCCTATAACTTGGATTTTATTTTCTCCTGGAGATAGGGAAAGCGAATCCCATCGGAAAATTTTGAGGGGGTATTTTTCCATTTCTCCAAGTTTTTGCCCATTAACATATAATTCAACACTCATGCAGTTTGAATAGACTTTAACTTCAGTTTTAGCATGAGTCCTGTTTTTGAAACGTCGGCTGGTGATGTAAATCATAGGTTCTGGATTCCAATTGGCTCGATAGAAATAATATACATCCTTTTTCACTTTCCTATCATAGGTTACCATTCCCTTATCATTTCTACCAAGAATTTCTCCTTCCTTGCGAAGGGCAGATGCAAAATCAAATAGGTTCCAAACGTAAGTCCCCCAAACATATGATTTCTTCAACATCTCAGCATATTGAACCTCATGGCAGAAGGCTTGATATTCTTCAGGATGAAAATGGCCATTATGTTTGGGTTTTTTCGAAGAAGGACCATGTTGATTAGTACTTCCCCCTGCACCATATTCTGTCATGGCGTACCCGTTTTTCGTCCTCCATTTAAATAGTTTAAGTATAGGTTTCATTTGGGTCGGTTTGCCGTGATACCATCCCGGATAGACATTCCATCCATGCACATCGGAAGTTTTGAATATTTTTCTAGCGAGAAAGGTTCCAATCCAATGCGCGGAAGCAGTTACCCTCGATGGATCGAGCTCCTTCGCTTTACAGTTTAATTTGTTCAATAGCGGTACGGGATTTGCCGTCATCATTATATACATTTCATTGGAAAGCGCCCAACAATATATGGAAGGATGGTTATAGGCTTGCTTGATCAATTCAATTAGTGCAGTGGTCACCGTTTCCTCGAAGGCCGGAGTCTTATAGATGCCATTCACCATACAATTTTCAGCCCAAACTAAGATCCCGCTCCGATCACACAAAGAATAAATCTCTTCCGATTGCTGGTAATGTGCCAAACGAACCGTATTTGCCCCAATATCTACAAAGAATTCATGATCTATTTCATGATCACGGGTTGTCAGTGCGTAACCCTTATCTTGCTTATCTTGGTGGCGACATACTCCATGTAATGGATAATGTTCTCCATTGAGAAAAAATCCCTTCTGACTATCGAACCGGAAAAATCTGAGCCCCACAACTGAGTTAAAGACATCAAGTATCTCATCTTTGTGAGATAGAATGATTTCTACAAGATAAAGATAAGGATCCTTTATCCCGTGCCATAGATGAGGATGATTTATGGTCAAATATTCAGTAACATCGATTATTTGATGTGTAGGAATGTTTATCGTTTTTGATTGGTGGAGAATTTGAGTATTATCTCCAGTATATAGATTTGTTTCTAACACGATCTCTATAGATTCGTCCCTTCCGTTGTCAATCTTACTCAAAATTTCCAAGTGGGCCGATTCTTTTGATACTTGCTTTTGTAAAATATATACTCCCCCGGAAGCATAATCCAATGGAGTGAAGCAAGTTCTATTTTTTACGATTATTTCAACGGGGCGGTAAAGTCCCCCAAAAATTGTGAAATCACCACCCTTAGGTGGAATATCTTTCCGATAAGAATTATCCACCATTACCGCAATCAGGTTCGACTCCCCGAATTTGATAGTATCGGTTATTTCGAAACAAAAAGCGGAATAGGCGCCCTTATGCTCCCCAAGAAACTGCTCATTTACATAAACTCGGGCATAACTGCTGGCGGCTTTAAATTTGAGAAATATCCGGTTGGAGCTTACTTCTTCCGAAAATTCATGGTTAATCCGATACCAAGATGGCCCACGATAATAACCCGTATCATTTTTTTCTCCGGCACCCCCTCCATTTTGCCCGTCTTCTGCATTAAATGTGTGGGGAACAGTAATAAATTCCCAAGAAGAGTCATCCAAGTCAAAGTTTTGCCCGTCTTTGACATCTTTCTTAGTAAATCTCCACGACTCTAGAACGAAATTCTCGTGAATTTTTCTCTCAATCTCCTTCATTCTTTCCAAGAATTTTAATCGTTAAAAGAATTTTAACTTTCACAAGTAGTAGTAAACAATGAAAAAAGAAAATTCCATTTTAAATGTTGGACATAGAGGAGAAAAATCAGGTGAAACTTGAAGAAAAGCGTATATATTTCGTTATGTCCCCCCATATTAATTATTATCATTCCTTTAGGGGAGATTCCATCGGTACAGATGGATTTGGGCTTGATCTTCAAATTATGGAAAATCTTGTGAATATGATTGATGATTGCGAAGCACAAGGTTTGTGTAATGGAAATGTGAGGATTTCATGGGATTACAGCGATCTATTTTGGACGATACAACTACAGCAAAAATACCAACCGAAGGTTCTTAAACGGGTGATTCAACGATGTCAGGAAGGGAAGGATGAGGTTATATTGGGAACTTGGGGTAATTGTATTCTTCCAGGCTTGGATACAGAAGAATTTCTCCAGCAATCAAAGTGGATGATGGAAAATCAAATGGGAATTGGATTAGAACAATTGTTCGCTGGTCGAATTGCCCCCTATATCCGAACGCAAGAAACTATGTTTACCCAAGGGATGATCGAACTCTTTAACCAATTGGGAATAAAGGGGATTCTCAACTACTATGCAGTTATTCCATTTGATACAGGAAGACCATTTATAAACCCTCGATTGGATTGGAATCAACGCTATGGTCCGGTCAATTTTAAATCCACTTTATCCGAAGCGAGTATGCTCATGATTCCGATGTATGGATTTGGGGATGTAATGGATCATCTTTCTCTCAAAAAATGGTTCCAAATGATTCGCACTAAACAAAAATCGGGAGAAATTAAAGGACACGCCTTAGTAGTCCTCAACCACGATATGGATTCGTACACTTGGAACGGGACGCATTTGCCCAAGATTCTACAGTGGATGCCGAATAGTGGAGGTATTCCCGAATTATTAAAAACTGTGGATAGGCTTGAATATGTGGAATTGACGAATTTTATTGATATTATCCCCAAACTCCAAGTAAACGGTGATGTTATTCTTAAACAGGATGTAGCCGATGGATGTTTTAATGGATTTTATAACTGGGCTCAGAAATATGATAACACAAAATATTGGACACTTGGACAACAAGCACGATGGCTGAAAGTCGCCACTGATACGCTCTCATCCCAATCCAAAACACTACCAGATGAATTGGTTGCTGAAATTTCATCTCTATTATGAAATATGGATGATCGTACAAATTCATATATTAAAAACAAAATTTTGTTTGCTTCCACAACAAATTTTGGGATGTCCATGCCCTTTAATCACCCTCACCGGCAGAAGACGGCTTTGAAATATGGAGTATCTGCATTCAAAGCAGCGGAAACTGCCATTAATAGCGCCCTTGAAAAAATTGGTGAAAAATACTTTGAAAATTTCGGGGTGTCCTCCAGTGAAAAGAATCTAATGCTTATTCTACCCCTATTAAATAGAGGATCTTCAGAAATGGAAAATAAATCTCTTCCAAATACTCTTTTGTGTAGAATAATCTTTCCAAAATCGGTAGGGTCAATGCTCAACTTACCTAACGACCTCCCTTATATTTTATCGCAAAATTTTAACAAAGATTATATAGAATTGGAAGCCCTTATCCCTAAAAAGTACTTTGAGCCTAAGGATTTCTGCCTGTGTGAATTATCTGGGTTAGGGGAAGAGCATTTGAATCCATTAATTGATGATACATTAAAAGCAAGCACAACCTCATTAGAAAACAAATACTTGTCCTTGAAACTGGATGAAAATGGAAAGATTTACTCATTCTTTTTTGAAAAACGCGAATTTGCGGCTCCAGACTTCTTGGATTCATGCATTGCGTTTGGAAAACCGAAACACATTATACAGTATCGCTCAGAAAAAGATCAAATTGAAGTCCTGCATGACGGCTCTAATAATTTCTGTGCCTCAATCAAGATAACATCAATTTTTAGTATGTATAAAGGTTTAGAAGTAAAAGCAGAGAAAATCTTGAAAGTGTATGCTGATATCCCCCAATTATTTATCGAAGTGAAAATGATTATTCCCGAGATACGGGGAACAGTAAATAGCGATAGCAACGTTTATAGTGTCAATGTCAAGTATGATGATCGTTGGCAGGAGATTATTCCCTGCGAAATTCGACCCAGATTCATTGCAGGCGGGGGAGGAGAGGGTAAAAATTATCTCCGAATTTGGAAGCACAATTTCTTCGGCTTGACCACAAATTTCGATTTGGACATGATTGAGGTGGATCGTTTGAATAAAGATATTGATTGCTTGGTAGCCAACATTTCCGATGGATGGATGGCCGTCTCTAATCAAAAACAAGGACTTTTGGTTGGATTTAATTCGATCAAGGCAGCAAACTTTGCTTTCTCACCGTTGAGGATAAAGCATGAAGGATTTGGAGATTTATCACAATCGGGGCAGCAAGTTCGCATCAATCCCTTTGGAACCTATTACGGAAAGATGCTGCATCATTGGACAATGGGATCAGGATTCGCCCAAAAAATGATACCAAGTTATTCAAGTACATTCAAATCAACAGCGCCCACATTTTCTGGTAAAACAGTGGAGTTCGACTTAATAATCGCACCCTATGTGGGAGATGCCCCTGATTCGAATCTTCAAGCGGTTGCAAACCATTATTCTATCCCCCCGCTTGTTCTCTTCTATGATTCTCATTTGAAGCAAGTACTACACAATTTTGAACATATTCAAAAATCTGTAAAAAAAATTGTCGACGATTATGACATTGCCAATCTACTGAATGTGGATTACTTGAAATGGGTAGAGATGGTGAACGAGGGAATTGTTTCAGAGGAAAAACGAAGAGATGATATTAATGTGAAGCTCGCCCATTATTTCCGACTTTTTTTTGATGGAATTAGGAGTAAATTCTAGCAATAATTAGAAAATAACAAAGGTGAATCTATGAAAGATAAAATGAAGGCACTGGTATTTTCCGAACCATGGAAAGTAAAATGCATTGATGTTGACATCCCTAAACCCAAATCCAATGAAGTACTAACCGAAATTCGATCTGTGGGAATTTGTGGAAGTGATGTCGGGATTTTCGAAGGAAATCACTGGATTGTGGCCCGTGGTCCCGGTGGTCATGGACATGAAACAGGAGCAGTTGTGGTTGAAGTGGGGGAGGATGTAAGTGGAATTTCAGTTGGGGATCGGGTTGCACGAATGGGCGCTGGATATGCAGAATATTCAACCCAAGTAAATATCATCGGTCACGGAAAGGATGAATTATCGGGCGCCGTTCCAATTGTCCGAAATGATTTGACCTTAGAGGAAATATCCTTTGGAGATGCAGTCGGGTGTGCAATTAATTGTTTTGAACGGGCTGAATTTGAAAAAATCGATTCGGATAATAAAAAGGCGATAGTTTTTGGTTTGGGGCCCATTGGCTTAATTCTTACAAAAATTCTCCTAAACCACGGAATAGAAGTAGCTGTTTCAGAACCCTATGCACAAAAACGTGATATTGCAAAAAATTGGGGTGCTAAAACCTTTAATCCAAATGCATACAACCGCCCTTCACATGGAAATTACAGTGTAGCAGATGAGATAAAGAGAGAATTTGGGGAAGCACATGCTGTTTTTGAAATGGTGGGATTAAATGAAACTCTATTGGACGCCATAAATCTTGTATATTCCGGTTATCGCGTGATGGTATTCGGGGCTCAGAAGCTAATGCAAATCCCTTATGTGAATTGTCGGCAAAAGGGAGTCGAACTGGTCTATCCGGAAGCTATGGTTAATTCAAAAGCAGATAAAGTATATTGGGATGATGCACTCAATATGATCGCTACTAAATCATTGGATCTTGACACCATTATTACTAAACGAATTTCTTTGGAGATGGCAGTTGAAGCTTTCAAATATTACGATCGTAAAAAATGGATCAAAGTGATTGTAGAGCCTAAAAAAATCAATTAAGATGAATGGAAAGAATCAAAAGATCTTATTTTTAAGGAATCTGGAAAATTTACTATTATGAATAATAAAACCAGATCTTTTTCACGCTTTTTGACCTTCCAAATTTTCATCGTTGGTTTCATTAAAATGGGAGAATTTGTTTTCTTCTTCTTTGAACAGAACTACATCAATTTATACGTTGAGCAGATTTTGGGATTGAGTGAGTGGTATGTCTCGTTTTTAGTCTCTTTGTCAGCAATAATGGGGTTAGTTCTTCAATTCGTTTTTGGCGTACTTAGTGATAATACTCGGTCGAAGTATGGGAGAAGACGGCCATATTTTATCTTTGGAGGAATACTGGCAGGGATATCTATGATTGCCTACGCCTTTTCTGGAAGTTATTGGTTGTGTTTAATTTTAGATGGAATTATTATTGCAATCGGAACCAATGCTTATCTCGCTGCTGAAAGATCTCTTATTCCAGATATTTTTGAACCAAAACTACGTGGAAGGGCAAATGGCATCATATATATTATGGGAAATATCGGAATAGTAATTGCTTTAACCCTATTTCTAATTACTGAAGAATTATTTGGGTTTGAGGGGCCGGAAGGAGGAACTATTCTTGAACCAATGGGCTTCATAATTTTACTTTCAGTGGGGGGAGGATTCATTATTATGGGAGGAATTCTTGGATTTCTATTCATTCGGGAAAAACCCATATCGGAACTTCCACCGAAAAAGTCATTTGTCTCCGAAATTAAAGAGACATTTAAAATTAGCGAATTAAAGATTCATAGTGAATTCGGAAAGAACATTCTGGCAAATATTATCTTCAGAATCGGGTATGCTACTATCATGCCGTTTCTTTTCAGCTATATTTTTAGTTTAGGGCTGGGTTTGGTCGAACTTCTCATTTCCATAATGGTTGTGTCTTTTCCTTTGGTTTTTATCTTTACATATTTGATAGGGGTCCTAAGTGATAAATATGGGCGGAAAAAATTCCTAATCATTACACTTTTTATTATGGCTTTGGGAATAAGCTTAGTACCCTTGATTGGAGGACCGGATGATTATAACTTCACTCTGGTGCTAATTGTCTTTCCCTTTATTATGATTACACTGTTAGGGTTCGATGGCCCCCTCGATTCTTGGTCCCAAGATCTCTTACCCGAAAATAAGCGGGGCCAATTTAATGGGATTTTGAATATTACACTAACTGTATCCCAAATAATTGGATCGTTTGTAGCAGGTTATATCGCTACAAAATTTGGAAAACAATGGATTTTTCCAGCAGCTGCCGTTTTCTTGATACTTTCACTCCCCTTTTTCTATTGGGTGAAGGATACTCTCCCCCCGAAAAAAGCTAAGAAGATTGAACTATAATCGATGAAATCTGAGTAGAAATTTGGAAAATCCAGAAAAAAAAATTATGTTTCTTATTTTTTGATTTAATTTTTCTCAATGTCTTTACTAATCGGCTTTATTTAACTGTCACACTCTTTGCCAGGTTCCGCGGTTTATCCGGATCCAAACCTTTCTCATTGGCAATAAAATATGCCATGGTTTGGAGAGCAAAAGCAAAAGGAACAATGGAAGTCTCAATTGCCTCAATTGTATTAGCGATAGGAACCCGAATTGTATAATCGGATATTTCTGTCACACGTTCATCAAATGACGCAACTACTGAGATAATGAGTCCACCCCTGCTCTTCATCTCCATGATATTGCCTATCAAGCGATCATAGGTTTGATCGGGGGGAGCCACGAATATAACAGGAAATCCATCCTCAATTAAAGCTATGGGACCATGTTTGGATTCCCCTGCTGCATAGGCTTCTGTATGAATATACGCGATTTCCTTTAATTTCAATGCTCCTTCCATGGCGGCAGATTGGGATAACCCCCGAGCAAGAAAATAGATGTTTTCACTCTGGATAATTTTCAAACCTATCTCTTTAATTTTCCCTTCCTCGATGATCATCTGTTCAATACTATCGGCTGAATCAAGCAGAGCTTGGTGATAGTTTGCAACTTGATTTTCTGTAAGACGCCCGCGCAATTCCGCTATTCGTAATGCAACCATTGTGAGGGCTGTGATTTGCGTACAATATGCCTTCTGGGATGCAACTGCAATCTCAAGACCGGCAGTTGTAATAATAACTTCATCGGAATACCGCGTTAGGGATGAACCCACGACATTCACAACCGAACAGATTTTGGCGCCAAATTTTTCCTTAGCATAACGAATCGCTTCCATTGTATCTGCGGTTTCCCCAGATTGAGACACTGCAATCACCACTGAATTGGGGGGCATTTCTGGGAGTGCGTCTACAAATTCGGAACATAGAATGGCTTGAATATAGGGACCTCCAAATTGTGTGATTTGATATTTCCCAGCCAATGCAGCATAATATGCCGTTCCCGCAGCTGTGATGAAGACATGATCGGCATCCATGATAGTCTTGGCAAACGAATCCAGATCGGCTTGGGGAACCCCGACTTGATCTCGGATTTTCCGGGGCACTTCGTGGAGTTCCTTATGCATGAACCATTTGTAATTTTTGCCGTCAAGAACTTTTTGGGCAGCATCCATTGTGTAGTTCACTTGAAATTGATTGAAGGTTTTAGGTTCCCCACTATCAATTTTATAAATTTCCACTTTCCCAGGTCGAAGAATGGCCACCTCGTTATCATCCAAAACTATCGCTTCGCGAGTTAAAGGAAGAAAAGCGGGAATATCGCTCGCACAGAATGTGGTTTTTCCAGGGATAATCCCAATGACCAAAGGAGATTCTTTCCGGGCAACTACCATATAATCAGGATTGTCAGCGTGACACACCACAATACCATAGGCACCTTTGCACATCTTTACAGCAGAAATCACAGAATCCTTTAGATCGAATCCCTTTCCCATAAATTCTTCAATTAAATGTGGAAAAACTTCCGTATCCGTGTCAGAAGAAAATTTATGGCCCCGGAGGGACAACTCCTTGCGTAAATCTTGGTAATTTTCTATTATACCATTGTGCACCAAAGCAATTTTACCCGTGCAATCAACATGGGGATGGGCATTGTTATAAACGGGTTTCCCATGGGTAGCCCATCGTGTATGTCCAAATCCAAATTCACCTTGCATTGAATCAAACCAGCCGTCTTTATTTATATCAATAATCCGGCCAGCTTTTTTTCGAAGTTCAATTGATCCATTGTGAACTAAGGCAATTCCAGCGCTATCATATCCCCGGTATTCCAATCGTTCTAAACCTTCACGAATGGTTTGTGCCACGGGGAGATTTTGTTCATTAGTTATCAGTCCAAAAATTCCACACATAATTTAACACCTAAGCCCAGTTTCATGTCACAGATAAGAGGGATTGTCTGAAAAACCGTAATTTTTACCACCCATCGAGACCGCCCCAAGATCGACTGAATATCGGATTGTTCGAGGTTTGTAAAAGGTTTGTAAGGAGACATTTCTCTTGGAATTGAGAAACTTGCTTAATAAAAAACAATTCACAAACGATTATTAAAATTTTGGCTTCATTATTGAAGGATTGGGGATCATAAAACCTAAATTAGGGGAAAACGTTTTCACCCCATGGTAAAAATTATCCCCGCATCCTTTGAACGAATCGAACTCACGGAAACAGATTGGGATAAGGAAATGGTATTTCGTAGGATAGAAATGGCTGCCCGAACATGTTACAAATCGGAGGATTTAATCAAGCTCGGGTCAGGGGATCGTTTGGTTAAAGCTCTGATTGGTAGAAATCATTGGGCTATGATTGAGTTCGGAGGTCACTTCACTGTGAAATTCATCTGCGACAGAGGATTTTCCCATGAGATTGTCCGGCATCGATTGTGTAGCTTTGCCCAAGAAAGTACTCGGTATTGTGATTATACCAAGGATAAATTCGGGCAAGAAATTTCAGTAATTGAGCCCCCAGGCTTGGAAAAAGATACTGACGCATATACCACTTGGATGAATCAGATGGAACAGTCCGAAACTGCTTATTTAACTATGCGAAAACAAGGGTACAAACCTCAAATCGCAAGAGCCCAACTCCCCATAAGTGTAAAAACTGAAATAATGGTGAGTGCAAATCTCCGGGAATGGGATCATATTTTCCATTTACGGTGCGCTCCCGATGCCCATCCTTCCATGCGCCAGCTGATGATCCCCCTTCTCGAAGAGTTTCACTCAATTTTCCCATATGTATTTGATACCGCTCATCAGAAATATTGTAGAAAGTAAATATCCAATAATGTTAGATTTTTTTCTTCATTTGGAAATTTTAAAAGCTCAAAATGATTTGTTTTATTATGGAAAATGTATTCTATATGGATTTAACTGACCTGTTTCCCAGTCAACTATATTTGAATCGAGAAAAAATCGAAGCATTACAAGATCAAATCAATCCGTTTGTATTAGAAAACATTTCTCCAATTTCAATCAGAAAATTCGGAAATAAAATTGTATTTCTGGATGGACATACTCGTGCATTTTTAGCATTTGAGAACGGATTAAGTAAAGTTCCTGTATATTGGGAAACCGAGGAATATGATTGGGAATTGTATGAAATCTGTATCCAATGGTGCCAAGAAGAGAAAATTTTGCATATTTCTGAGTTGAAAAACAAAATATTGGACAAAGAATCCTTTGAAAAACTTTGGATAGGAAAATGTCATGCGAAAAGTGAAGAATTGGAAAAGGAGCGAACAAAAATCTAGCTCCTATTTCAAATATTTGAGAGAACGGGGTTCATAAATCTTTCCAACTTTGCCAAGAGATAAAAGAAAAGAGTAGAAATAAAAAAAAGGTGTGAGGGTATTCATCTATTTTGATAATTTAATCACACTGGTGCGGGAATAACGCTGAGTGAATCGAACTTGGTTATTTTCCTGAAGAGATCTCTTTTCTTCACGGACAATTAACCCAACAACCAAGTCAACGAATAGGGCAATATTTTTCCCGATGGAATGTAGAGCCGCTTGGGAAGGAGTCGGTTCTTTAAAAGTCTGATCGTCCACAGTTCGTAATTTCATAGCCATTTTCCCTAATGTTTGTCCATGGTTATAGGCCTCAAACAGGAAGAAATACAGAAATCCAAATAATATACTGGGCACCGAATCGGTCCAGCTTGTTCCTAATCCGAAAACCCAATTTCGACCAACAATTAAGCCGAAAAAGGATGTTATCACTTGGAATACAATACCATCAATAAAGAATGCGACCAGACGGTCACCGAATTCTGCATAATTAACATTTGAAGGAGCTTCTGATGGAGTATTATCTACCATCTCCACGGTGGTGGTCGATTGGAATTCTTCTTCATCGATTGAAGATTGTAAGGAGCCACCGCATCCTTCACAGAATTTCGCACCCGCTGTATTTTTAAATCCACAGCTCGGGCAATAATGAGTAGTTTGACCCATAATAGGGTTTGGTTTCGAAAGAATATAAATAAAATCGCCGCCAATATTTAGCGCGAAAACTATAAACAACCCAGTCAATGTCACATTATTAAAAGTTGGAGGGAAATTTCCGCATCCTTAGCAGAATTTTGTAAAGGGTATAATTTGAAATCCAAAACTTTGGCAGTGGTGAGATTTTTGACTCATACTGGATTTTTCTTGATGGTTTTCCTAGATTTCCTTTGGTGATTTTATACATCTATGAATCCCCCTCTTCATTTTGTTCATTATTATTGTTTTAGGAAAATTGAAGGTGGGAAAATCCCCTTACCGCTATTAACTCCCAGAGGATTTTATTCGCTTGGTGGTTATATTTCTGCTTGTTTTCTGTCATTTCCACCAGTTCCTCTGAATTAATACAAATCAAGATAAAGGAGTTAGTTATTATCTTGAAAATCTAAATTATTCATCTTATCATTGATTAGTCAATGTATAATGTTTGATGTATTAGCTTGATTAATCGCTTTACTGGTTCAGTTAGAAGCCCATATTGAATCCATTCATCTTTACTAAGATTAATTTTGTGATTATCTTGTAAATATTTTGTATACTCTTTAAGAACCTTTTTTCCAGGTAGGATTTTCCATGAATCCAAATTTCGCATTTTATTTTTGATATCTTGGTGAATAATATCTAGTTTTTCAGTTAATGAGACGATAACAGATGAAGAATTCATCTTTTGAGTCCAAATATTTGTGTATTCTTCTTTAAATGCTTCTAATGACGGTTTATCTAATAAGTTATTTCGCTCATTGAATGAAATTCTTATAGAATCTTCATCTAAGAATTTTTTAAATGTGATTTCTAAAGCATAAAGAGGATTGGATTGAATTAGATCAAATAGTTCTTGTTGAATCTGGGAGTAATCCTCATTAGTGGCATTTGGTAAATTCTTCATTATAACTATCTTAATTATTTCTGGGGAGATAAGAAAATTTTCTATCTCCCGCACTTCAAGTAATTTAAAATGATTCATGATATCTTCATCAAAATCAGGATCATCTTGTACAGATTGAATTATTCGTTGATTCCCCTCATCTCGATCGAGAAGAAAGAAATATTTAAAATTTCTTTTAGAAAATACTTCTAAAATTTCAGCACGGGCATAAAAATGTAGCTTATGTTTTCCATGAAAAGGTATGATTTCTACGTTGTGTTTATTCAGAGATGGACCTAGCCATTTCTTGAATACATTTAAATCAAATTTTCCTTCTACAAACAGCATCCCATTAGCCATTAAATAATCACTAGGACGTAAATCCATAGCCTCAAATACATCAGTGAAATCATTATCAAGAACAGGTAAGATTTGTGATTGTTTACCATCATGGTCAATTTGATAAATTTTTGCGTAGTCTGCCAATGCATTTAGCATTATTGATGAGTGAGTAGTGATAAAAATTTGGTTGTAAAAAGTTTTTCTGGGAAAGTATCAGAAAGTGATTTTGAAATGAAAGGAAATTTTATAATGATCGAAACTAATTTTAGTAACAAACATTCAGAAATGGGACTTGAAGATATAGGTGATTGTTGTTATGCAATGAAACAGTATAATAGTGCAATTGAAGGATATCAGAAGGTTATCGATAATTATCCCCAGAGTCCTTTGCTTGCCCTTGCTCAATATAGTATTGCTCAGAGTTATCGAAAATTGGCTAATTATGAGCAAGCAACCCTCGAATTTAATGAAGTTATTGAAGAATATCCTGAAAGTGATTATGCTGCTCCTGCTCAGTATTATATCGGTTATATTTATTATCAAAATCAAAATTATAATGATGCTATTATAGAATTTCAGAAGGTAATAGATAATTACCCAGAGTGTATTTGGCTTGATGGTCAAAATAGACTTATTGCTCCTTGTGCCCAATATTATATCGGTTGGTGTTATGAAAATATCGAAGATTGGGATAATGCTATTATTGCTTATGAAAAAGTAGTTAATGATTATCCCGACAGTACTTGGAGCGATGGTAGTTCTATCCCTGAATATGCTCAGTATCGTATTGATTGGATAAATGAAAATCACCCATAAACTTAGTTTCATCCCCTTTGAGGGGGGAGGATTAAGGCGGGGGTGAATAATACGCTCTACGCTTTACGCTAACTAAATGCTAACGACTATTCACTATTCACTAACGACT
>JABCSI010000151.1 GCA_018238965.1 Promethearchaeota archaeon | reverse complement strand
GCGCATTGAGGAACGACAAGATCTCAATGCGGACGGGTTTGCCGAATATAGGCACGTTCGCTCGGATCTTTTCAATAATGATTATCTATCGGATATCACCATGCAAGCAGAACCGACTTTTATTTTCGAGAGCTATTCAATCCTTGAAAATGGAATAGAAACCACCGGTAATTCATTGGTAGAGGAAAATGTCAGCTTTTTTGTGGCAGGTCCCGATGTCTATGGTTATGATAGTGGCGGGCACATTCTTTATGATGATGATGAAGGTTTAGTTTTGGAGCGTACCAGCGTCACATTGGATGTAATCCCGTATTATGATATTACTGTCCCAGTCGATCCCCGCACTGAAATGTATAACACATCTTCAGAACAATGGTATAGTGTACCAGAATTAATTCACGACGACCACGGTGTAGCATATTTCAGTGATCTTGATGGAGATTCTATATATGAAACGATCTGGATCTTTTCCCAAGAGAGTTTCGCTCAAAACGTTTGTATCGGAGTTTATTATAAGAATTCCCCTGGAGATTTGCTTCATGTAGATTCATTAAATTACTTGGAATCGGGAGATATGTTCTTACCGCTTTATTGGATGTCCGCATCAATGAACTTTGAGGATATGTATGGTTTAACGGTAAGCGCCCTGAACGATATGGAATCGAGCTTTGTAGATGCGGCACGAGACCCCTATTCTATGCTGAGCGCCTCGCGAAGAGTGGATATGATCAATACAGTTGTATCCATGGGTTTGAATACTGTATTAAATATAATGGCCCCTGGGCTCGGTTCTCTCCTATATCTTGGATGGTCAGCCCTCTATCAATACGGACTGCGTGAAACTATTTTAGACAGTATGGCAGCTCAGGGTCGATATAATGCCCAAGAACCAATTTACTATGGTGGGACGGCTGAAGAAGAAGAAGTTGGTGGAATATCGAATTTCTGGACTAATCTACGTGACGATTGGACACGGGATCAGCCCACCGTTGATTCAAATATTGTTGATTCCGTCGTATATGTTCAAAGCAGTTCACCTTGGTGGGGAATTACGCCTTGGAGAGATATTGGAACTACATCCTCTTTAACAGAACCCGTTGAAGATTTGCTACCTATGGAAATCCAGATCCCAGTGCTACCTGTAATTGAAAATGAGTTATATAGGCTTATGTATGCTATGCTCCGCTTTGTGCGAGAAAAACAGTATGATCATTGGATCCAAGGTCCCGCAGACGATTATGGTTGGGATTACGATGATTGGACTGATCAGTATTCATCTGAAAATAGTCGAGATCTATCTTTCTTGGATGAGGAAGAAATGGCCTTCGTGGAAGGCTTGTATCAGCAGTGCAAAGCAATCGTGGAAGAGGACGATCCTTTCAAATTAGAGTTATGGGATCAATTAAGAGAGGAACTAGATAGCGATTTAAGTAATTTCTTATCGAATCTCTTTACTGCTGACACATTTGAAACTTTCTGGGATTATCTCAATGCTGCCCGTTACTTTGCGATCACACTAAGCACATTAGAATTGGGAGGTATAGAAGGAAATGACATCTCAAGTATTATTCCTAATCGAATGGAGATGGCCGAAGATTTCTTCCAAGCCGATGTTTCAGGAGAAATGGCCCAATTAATTTACGAAGAATACTGGTATGAACTGGGCGAGAATTGGGAAGAAGATGTATTTTCCAGTGAAAGCGTTGTTGCACAAGTAGCCGCCAAATTCGCCGCAGAAGGTAATATTGAATTTACAACACTGCGTTTTCAGCTCGATAGATCAGGCCGCCCGATCTTCTTGCCCTCGGCGTCACCTTCCCATAACATCAGTAATCCAATCGAGCGATTTTTGGATTTCAGCGAAGTTTGTTACACTGGAATTTACTGGGAGTTATATAACAAAGAAACAGCTTTTAGTTGGGAAATCACTTTACGGCAATTGGGATATGCGACTTTATCGGTTCTTGCAGGTGTTATTTCATCCAATATTGCAGCATATGCTATGAATCCCACCAAATTCTTATCTCAGTTCCAAGAAATTCAAGGAACAAGGCGAAATCTAAAAATATTTGGAAGTTTATTGGGAAAAGTTGGAGAGCAAGTCATCGATGAAATGATCGTTGAAGAATGCACGTCGAGATTATTAACGGGCATCGGATTTAGCAACGGATTCGCAAACTTCATAGCAGAATATGGAGGCGATTCTTTAACATCCATGAGGAACGCCATAAGTGGTAGATATCAGACATCTCAATTGCAGAACATCCAGAAGACTTTGGACGGCGCCTACTCCCAAGGAGAAAATTCCGAGACGCAATCCGCCCAATTCAATCAATACCAGCAACAGATGCAGTCCATCAATGACAAATTCTTCATGAGGCGCTCAGCACGAGTCATTGCCCAATTGAGGGCGGGAATTAATTCTTTCGGTCTGGAGAAAACCTTCTCTAACCTAAAGGGCAAAGATTGGAGCACTATGTTACAGGTAGTTTCCCTCAAAATGTCGGAAACTACGGACGCTAAACTGAAGGAGCTCAAGATCGACGAGTCCCGCATCAACACAAAGAAATACATCACATGGTATGCCAGTGCCAGAGCGAAGCGTAAAATGGTGGCGGTTATGATTGCACTGCACCCTGGCGATCGGGCGGCTGCGGTCAATGATCCCAAATTTTTGAAGGCTATCGGCATGATGACCCCCGATGGTGTTTTGGAATACGAGACCAACATCTATTTCTTGACCACTAAGGGACGGTATTACATGGAAATGGATGGCACACTGTGGCAATGGATGGGCAACAGGTATGATAAGATCGGCACGTTCAGCGATCAGATCGATACCAGCGAGATTATTAGTGAGACATGGGTTGATCCTAAGAAAAGTAAGAAAAAGGACTATAAAAAAAATCCGATTGTTGTAGAATATACGGATGAACAACACGAAATGCCAATTTTATCGGAAATATTCAAAGATACACCAAAAAATTACCAAGTAGGCCAAGACATTTCTTCAACCATAAATACTTTGAAGGATAACAACAAAGTATTTGCTGAATCTCAAAAGGATATTGAATTGGCATGGTATAAGAAGCAAAATCAAAAATTGGTTGATGAATTTCTATTTGAAGAAATAACAGGGAAATCTTGGGCACGTATCTCTGAGATTGGCTACAGTCATAATCTGGAAAAATCTACGAAAGATTTGATCGAATTTGACCTTATTAGTTTTGAGCTTAAGGATCTTTTAGATCAAGATTTTCACGATCTTCCTCTCGCTGAATGCATTTCGCTATCAATCCTAAAGAAGAAATATTCTAAATCGATGGATCCTGATGTCGCCAAAATAGAAGCTGAAAAAAGGCTACAAGCCATAAAAGATAAAATTAAATCTAGCCCCAAAGG
This sequence comes from Promethearchaeota archaeon, assembly GCA_018238965.1. GTDB lineage: Archaea > Asgardarchaeota > Lokiarchaeia > Sigyniarchaeales > Promethearchaeaceae > Harpocratesius. The sequence goes on along the minus strand of JABCSI010000151.1, from coordinate 6,161 downwards.
TACTATTGCGGATGCATTATATAATTATGACTCGCGATTTTCAATTCCATGGGAAGTTATGGTAGATGCAAAATTAACCGCAGCAATACAATCACCATCAAATGAATTAATTGCATATTATAAAATTGGTATTGCTATGAATATAAAAACATATCAGGAATTATATTCAGCCGAATTTTCTTTAGATCAATTTATGTCACATAGCCAAAATGCAGATGAAATGTACGCAGTTCAAAATGATTATTACCGAATATTTCAGTTACTGGAACATTTCACTTCGAATATTTTCGGCCGACAAGGGAGTTTTTATGGTGATAACGCAAAAAATAAAGCAAATAATAGACCTGGATTTTTGGGCATAGCTGACTATATAATATCGGATCACCCGACAGGACATGATATTGATAATTATATGAACGGATTTTTCAGGCAATATTCATTGTTCAAAAAACAAATGGAAGCATATTCCCCAGATTTTGATTCTACTTCTTTCTTATCAAAATTAATGACAGATAAGAAATCTTTCGCATCCAATATTGGACCCCATCGTGGTATCTCTTTTGCAGAATGGCTCGGTAAGGATGCAAAGGATGCAAGTGGAGAATATATCTCATACAAAGTTGTCACTACTGAAGTTCAATATACCGTAAAGAGAACTGGTGAGATAAAGACTCGTACAGAATACGATCTGATTTTCGGCGATACAGTTATAGAATTGGGTGAAAACCAGCAAATAGTAGAAGAAGGTAGTGCTAGTGGTGAAATGACTATGCTTGATCTTTTAGCCTCCCTTGGTAATGCAAAATATATTGGAAGAATTGTCGGGAAATATTTTAATTCTGAAATGCATTCGAAATACGATGTTTTTAAATCTGCTTTCCATTCTCAAGATGAACAAAAAGCAAATTTTGCTCGCCGCTGGGGGCAGTATTATAAATTTTTAATTGAAACTGCAAAAAAGCCAAAGCGTCAAGGTGATTACATCCAAGTAAAAGATGATAAATTACTTCCATATTCGCCAACAAGTGCCAGTTATGTTGCAAAACTCATCAATAGATTATATCATAGCTTAATATGTGATTCGGAAGATCTTTTGCCAGAAGATACAAATTCATTGAGAAAAATTTTCGCGACTGAATCAGATTTCGACAGAAACTCCCATGTCTTTTTATCAACTGAACAGTTCAATGCGTTGGATCAAATATTAGTAATCTTTGCTCAGATGTTCTCCTTTGTTGACCCATCAGAGATCAATCTACCTGATCCATCGGAAGGAGATACAGATTTTAGCTCTGGTTTATCTGAATTGGCAGGATTTAACAGCTTTTTATCCTCAATTTCAGAAAAATACAAGGATAGTAACGACAATTTACTTCCACAATTTTCAGGATCTTGGGCTCCATTTCTATATAAATTAGGAGGATTAAATCTAAACTTCGATTTGATTGCCTCTAGATCTTCCGGGTCGAGAGCCGATTGGGCGAGATTGAAATGGACTCTTTCTTGGCCAACACCTAGTAATCCAGATAATACGGTAAAGAAAGGATATATGTCTCCCTTCGAGGGCCGTAGCTTTCCATTCTGGGAGCGGTTGATAATGATCAATAAACTGGTAACTCAATCTCTTGTTACTAATTTTCATTCTTCGAGGGATATGTCGTCCCTAATGCACTATAAGAAGGATGCATTTAGTAATACTGGACAGATCGACTTTTCCGCACTTTTATTGGGCAATTTTCCAATTGTTGCAGAGTTTATGGGTGCAGGTAGGACAATGAGAGTCATGGTAGGTGGAGTGTTGACTGAAATTAATTACGGCGACGATACGAATGAAAAAATTGGAATTCAAGTTGGAAAACTCATCCCCACAATTGCCGTTGCATACAGCCCAAGTACGTATCAATATTATGCTGATGAACAAGATCATGTAGGGAAAGATTGTCCAAGCATTACTGAAAGACAATTCTATAGTCTTTTAACCGCTATGGCATTGGTTTATCATCCAGATATCCGCCCGTTGATTGAAACAGCACGACCAGGCATGTATGATCCATCTGGCGAATTTAAGGGAGATCCCTTGAAAATAGCACTTTATATGCTACAATGCGACATCTCCATGCCAGCTATTGATTGGGAAACTGGTGGAATTATGAAATCCAGTTCAGGGCAGCAGATAAATCAACCTTTCTATCAAATCTGTGGATTCTCATCTCAAGAGATGGCATGTATTGTACAGGAACGCTTCGGCTTGAAAATCAATGAGGATTATACTCGATCTAGATATTTGAGCACTGGATTGGAGGAATGGTGGGATAATCGAGACATTCTCATTGGATGGTTAATCAATGGTATTTGTAGTTCCTCAAATTCTGACCATCAAGCAGTCTTCGATCTCATTTCAACTCCAACCTAGTTTTTTTTATTTTAGCGCCCCTTTTTTTGTATTTTGTATTTAGTATAGTGTATAGTTATTCTTTCGTGCCGGTCCCTATACCCTTTTATATCTTTTTTTCTATTAATTACCTATAATCATCTATACTTAATTCCGTCGATTTCCCTCCAGTTAAAGCACCGCCATTTCAAACCTAGTCAATTAAACCACCGTCAATCGTGCCATCCTATTCATGCCACACCAAACATTCCCCATCTCACATTCCCCGTCCCCAGGTTCCCATTATGAGCATATATGAACCCCACCACCTTGATGCCCCCGTTGCCGATTACGGTCGGTATTTTCGCTATCGCCAACCATTGCCCCCCGTCGCCACAGATACTTACGGGATCCCGCAGCATCCGTTCTGGAGAGAATATTATTTCCGGCAACAGGTAGATCCGAACAGTCCAGCACCTTATTGGGGCCGTCATTATTCCGATCCCCATCAGCGCCCTGATATTGGCTCTTTCCACTACCCCCCACTCAACTCGGTCTCAAAATATTACTATTTGCTGGCGGAATATTACTGGCTGCACGGTCTTGACCTCCGCCCGTATCGTGCAAGTTCCACCGTCAATAGGTTTATGCTCCCCTTCCCCCCTGCGAGCGTTGTTCCTAGGGATTCGGATGGGATTCCGCTCCACCTTTATTGGATGTTCATGCACTTCATCATTCAGGCTAACCCGGGCTATCCCCTTCCGCCGTATGATGCCAAGGGTGAACCGTTGGAAGAGTACGCCTACAAAAAATATCAGCATTTCGGCTCGTTCGACTTTAACTCGCTTGGTATCGACCGTCGTGAATATCTACGTACCCGAACCTCGATCAAGATGCTTTCACGAACTGATATGGCCCTCCAAAGCAGACATGCATGGGGATTGAAGAAACAAGGGCCTGTATTTTTCCCCAAGATCATCGACTATCCCGCCATCACACCTCCCAAAGTCGCCACCACACTTTCGTGCCCCACAATCGACGAACTCGCCCGTGCCTACATAACGGTAACCAACCCTACTTCTCTGGTTGCAACACCACCCCTTCTCCGCGATACCGCCCGATTTCCCAATGGATTCACCGAAGAACATCGCACATGGCTTATAGCATGCGCACCTCCCCCTATTTTGGCATTTTTACAAGCTAATCTCCCTGCCACGGATCCTATACTGGTCGCCATCATGGAACAACACGCCAAGCCGCTGGACGGTTCGGATTTGAGGCTGGTCTAAGCAAATTTTTTCCCGACCAAACCACCCGAAAATTTTATCTTTCACGGATGACTTTCTCCCTTGATTATTTCGACTAACTAATTAAAATTGATTATAATGGTGAACTATTAATGACTAAAAAAAGAAGATCCGGTGGAAGAACTGGGTCTAAATCGGGCCGAGATGGCGGAGTTCAATGCGCGAGATGCGGGCGCATGGTACCGAGAGGCAAAGCAAAAAGAGTTACTAAGTTCGTGAGTCTCACTGATGCTACGATTGGAAAAGAATTACGGGATGCAGGTGCAATTATTCCCCGTCGCCAGGTAAGTTCATGGTATTGTGTTTCGTGCGCAATTCATTCGCACAAAATTCATATTCGGGCGGGTAAAGATCGCCGCAATCGCGATAAAATCAGATAAATTACCAGACTTTCCTTCCCTAACCGGGGCTTGACTGTTTTTCTTTTTACTTTTACTTTACTTATACTTTTTTCTTAATCCGGAAACTTTTCTCTTATTCTCTTATTCTCTTATTCTTGAACTGTCTCTTATTCTTGAACTGTCTCTTATTCTTGAACTGTCTCTTATTCTTGAACTGTCTCTAATTGCTTTATTTTCTCTTTTTGTGGGTCTAAATACCTTTTCCTGCATCTTACCGCTTTTACTTCACTTTTCATGAATTTAAGATAAGAAAACTTTTTGATGGTTCTCCGCATCAAATCATCATCATCCAAGACAAGGTGTGCTGTGGGTAATTAAGTATCTTTTTCGAGATCTCCCCATTATGGAAAACATTTAAATAATCTAAATTGAATACTTCTGTGATGGATTGTTCCCAAAAATGACCTCGAAAATTATGCACCCTCTATTATGGATTTGTATTGCCGGCTTGTTATTTTCATCGGGATATCATGTCAAAGAACTGGTTTCTCCGACAACTACGATCCAAGATTATCAAGGGAATGTCGACTTCAGTTATTCTAATTCTATGGATCCCCTGAATGATTTTATTAAGGTTCAGATGGATCTTAATTTTACAGCCACCTATTCTCCAGAAATCATTTCCCTCGATAATGTTTTCTGCTCCTTTTCTATTTTTGATTGGGATTTGGATGATGAGTGGATTATAAATAATACTGTAGAGTATTTCGAAATGTATAATGAATCTTTAATGAATAGATTCTGTACCTACGCAGTTTCTGGAGATTTATGGAATTTAACTTCACAAGAGCAAGAGCCCTTAAATTTCACTTTTGCTGCCACTATATCATCCTCCGGCCTTGGGTATATTTTTTCGGCTCATCTGGGGGATGATAATTCTCGTTTAGAACTGAAGAGAGATAAACTAATTTCACCTGAATTTCTTACCGAATATCCTCAATTCCTATCATCGGACGAACGAAGAGTGGTTTTCATAATTTCTCTCATTGGTAGTTTTACAATCGGCTTTACTTACATATATAAAAAGCGTGCCGAACATTTTAAGTCTAGATCTGGGAATTGGAAAGAAGCTTTAGATGAATTATAAGATAATTCTCTTCTCTAACTCCATAAAGTTTTAAAGAGTAAATCTATGAGATTATCAAGATATTTGAAGGTTTTAACTAAATTTTGAGCCGCACGGTCTCATAACCGATAGATTATTTATGTAAAATTCCAAAAATTATCATTTAGATTCCTATATTTGGCAATCAGAAGATCATGATTATATTGATGGAATTCGAGATTGTGGTGATTTTGATGGATTTCATTATATCCTTGACCGAGGAACAGAGTTATTAAACTTGATTAAGATATGGAACTTAAAACCTGATAAAAATCAATTTTTTAATTGGGCATTTGCCTCATATTCCAGACTTAGACTAAAGTTTCAAATTTTAAGATGTTCAATTTCTTATTTCTCTTTTTGCGCTTTGCTTCCCGTTTTGAATTATTTTTTCGACACATTCCGCACGAATTTCCCATACACCAAACATCATGTTCCGTATATCGCGGATCGTTTTCAGATTTAATTTGGAATGACCTGGGCCGAGTTCGGAAATATTTTCCATCTTTATCCTTGGTCCAAATAATTGATCGCTTCACAAAAAATCTTCCATACTTCCGATACGAATTATAGATTCGTTTAGTTCGACTCATTTTGTTTTTTTCCTTTGGGCAATTGGAATTTTCTTCAATAGTCTATTAGTGTTAGATACCTTTATTTCTTTGGGGGCTTCCTTGTTGAACGATATCCTAAAAAATGAGAGGAAACGTCGTTCTGAAGAGATCAAAGTGTCTATTAATCGCATCTTTTTGAGAATCTTTTGTTAAGCGGGTGAAAATTGATACGCTATGTTCGTATTTTAATCCTTGCACGGTTTCTTCTACGGGAGTTTTGGTGAGAAAACACCACATTCCTTGAATATTTTGCATCAGATCAAAAAAGGCAGGTCGAGTCTCCATATAAGTGGGATTCCCCCCCTGCTGGGTCAAAGCGATCTGTTTCGGAGCGACCGGCATTGGTGTGACCCGCATAGGAGA
>JABCSI010000363.1 GCA_018238965.1 Promethearchaeota archaeon | reverse complement strand
TAATCGTAGGTGCGGATCGGATTGTCTCCGATACGGTATTCAACAAAATCGGCACGTATATGATTGCCATCACCGCCCGTTATCATGACATTCCGTTTTACGTCGCAGCCCCACGGAGTACGTTATCCCTGCAGGAAAGCGAAAAAGATGTAATTATTGAACAGCGGGATGGTGATTTCGAGGGCGCCCATGTTGTGGGATTTGCCAAAGACAGTATTGGTCCGGAAGGGGTGCGCTTTATCAATTATGCCTTCGATGCAACACCTATTGATCTGGTTACAGGCATAATCACCGAGGATGGCATCTTTTCTCCTGAAGAATTGCTCAAAAAATACAAAGAAAAATAATCGGAAAATACCCCTTAGGTTATTCGAATCGATATATTACTACCAATGGAGCACTTTCTTTTTTTATTCTTATTCAGTTCCGCTCCAACAATAGGTACAAAGCTGTTCCCGGGGTAATCCTATTGCCTCTATCAAATCCTCCAATTTTTGATATTTGAGTGTGGTCAAATTCAATTCCTTACGAATCTTTTCTACCATTTGGTTGTAGTAATCGGATTTTTGATTAATAAACTTGCTCAGATCGGCTTTTTGATCCCCAGAAATATCTTGAATTGCTCTTCTTCCAGCTAAATCAAGTTCCGATTTGGAACGGGAAAAGTTCAGGTATTTGCATCCGAATATTAATGGCGGACAGGCAACCCTCATATGTATTTCTGTTGCTCCCCGTTCGTAGATACCTTTTATGGTATCCTTCAATTGCGTTCCTCTCACTATTGAGTCATCACAAAAAAGTAAGGATTTCCCTTGGATCAATTCTTTGACCGGGATGAGCTTCATTCTAGCTACTTCATCTCTTACATTTTGATCTTGGGGCATGAATGACCGAGGCCAAGTCGGAGTATATTTAACAAAAGGTCGCCCGTAAAAGATTTTGGATTCATTTGCATACCCAATTCCGTGGGCAGTTCCAGAATCTGGAATACCTGCAACAATATCTGGCTTCACATCATCATTTCTGGCTAAAGCAGCTCCGCACCTGTATCGCACCTCTTCCACATTGATTCCTTCGTACGATGATGCCGGATAACCATAATAAACCCAAAAGAAGGCACAAATATGATTTCGTTTATTTGGGGGCTTGCACTGGTCTATACCGTCGTGGTGGATTAAAACAATTTCCCCTGGGCCCAGATGCTTTATTGTATGGAAATCTAAATTGGGAAAAGTTGAAGTTTCCATCGTCACCACCCTGCTTCTGGGGGGTTCAATCAAGGTCGTTTGACCGGGGGGTGTTTGGGGGTCTTTTTTATCTCCAATTGTTAAAGGTGTTCGTCCGAATTTATCACGGGCAGCATAGATGCCTTTCTCAGTTAAGAGAAGAAGACTACATGACCCTTCTATTAAATCTTGGGCCCGGGTAATCCCCTCTACAAAGTTATCCCCATTATTTATTAAAGTGGCGACCAACTCAGTGGGATTAGTTTCTCCCCCGCTCATCTCGGAAAAGTGTGAGGTTCCTTTCTGAAAAGCTTTCTCCGTTAGTTCCTCAATATTATTTATTTTTCCCACGGTCACCAAGGCATAAGTGCCCAGATGTGAGCGTATAATCAAAGGCTGATCATCGGTATCACTGATGACTCCGATTCCTATCCTTCCCTTTAACTTATACCGATCTTCTTGAAATTTTGACCGAAATTGACCTCTGGAAATGTCATGAATGTAGCGTTTGATACCTGAACTACCAAAAACTGCCAGACCACCCCGTTTAGTGCCCATGTGACTGTGATAATCGGTGCCATAAAAGAGATCCTTCACACAATCTCCATGTGAAACCACTCCAAATAATCCTCCCATATCAAATGAAAAACCGAACCTTATATAATTCCTCTTATTAGTGCCCTATTTCGGGTTAATTTTTATTACCATTGTTGTAAAATGATACATATGGAAGAAGAAAAAGAAAAAGAAGAAGTGATTTCAAAATGTCGCGTTTTGTTTTTGGCTAATTTCATGCTATATGAGATAGTAACAATCATTGTTTTGAGTATTGTGATAGATAAAGGTGAACCGCTTTGGATATTTCTTCTGGCCTATGGTCTATCTTTGATTTTTTGGATGGTAGCTGCGTTATTTGCTTACGGATTTTTTAAAGAGGAACAGCAGGGGAAAAATACACGGTATGGATCCTCGGCAGAAACTGCATTTATTCGTTTAATTATTCAGATCTTCTTTATCCCGGCAAGAAAAATTGGTGAACGCAGAATAAAAATTGCAACGGCTGTTACTGACCTTCAAAAAAGTAAATAGATTTTTAACATCCTTCTGTGAATTGATATTTATGAAGAGAGATGAAAATGAAAGTGAAAATTTATGATGCTATCATGGGTTCTGGAAAAACCCATGACGCAATTAAAAGAATGAAGAAGAAAAAGGGAAAATTTATGTAAGTACCACATATGCGATTCTTAGCATTGTAATTATCATTGTAGCGCTGATATTTCTTATAGCCAATCATGTATTTACCTGTACTATCGCCACCAATAGTAATACCTTTATCCCCAGTAGATTTTAATGTGTTATTTGTCTGTTTTTGGTTTGCATGTCGATCGTTGATCTCTAATGAAAGCATGCCGCCCTCTTCTCGTATCAAACGAATCGAAGCAGTCTCTTTTTTACCAATTTTACGTTCACCAGAATCTACAGACTCCCATCCATCTTCAGTATGAACACTCCCGACGACTGTCCCATCGCCTTTTAACTCAATACGTAAAGGAGGTGATTGCGAGTCAACCAAATATTGAGTTTTCCTCAACTTTGTAGGCGTCACAACCGCTTCTACC
>JABCSI010000150.1 GCA_018238965.1 Promethearchaeota archaeon | reverse complement strand
GCTTGTCATACTGCATTTGCTCAATTTCTGGGTCCGTGGGCTTAAAACTATTGACGTCCATAAAGAAAGATTGGAGTGAGTTCCATTTAAACCTTTAAGGCTCCGTAAAAATTAGGAAAAAATGGAACAAAAATTAAAAATATAAAGAAAAATTTATTCGGGTTGCATTTCCAAAGATTTCTGCAATTTACCCGAAGTTACGAGCATTAAAGGGTGAGAATCAAACTGTTGGGATTACATAGCTTTCATTTTAACTTTGTAGGGATCTTTCTTCTTTTTGAATCGATCGGTGCGCCAAAATAGTTTACCCGATCCGTCAGGAAAGACTCCACCATAATCTTTATCAAATTTAAGGAGCAGGGATTTAGTATCTTTATGAACCACTTTATTTGGATGAAGGAAGACGTTGTGAACTTCGTCCCGGTTTTTAATCTCTTTGTATTTCAATCGCAGATTTCTCAGATCAATTAAGTAGCCGTAGGTATACCACTTTGGTAATTTCTCATTGGTGGAGCGCACCCGTAATTTGATTATCCCGTCGCTTTCTTCCTTAATTTGCAGGTCGACGACATCCTTTGTCTCTCTAATCTTAACCAGCAAAAATATAGGATCTGCTTTCTTTGAAGTCTTGGATTTAACATATTTCTTAAGTTCTTTTTCGGCATCACTAGCCATAAATTAAAATAAACCAGCTTGATTATTTAATTCGCCTATTTGAGGAAGGAATTCTTTCGAATTGTTTTAATAGATGTAATCTGTATACTCATATGAGTATATGGCGTCAAAAAACATTTCTATTACCGGTGATATTTATCATAAATTGAAACAATTACAGCGTCCAAAAGAAAGTTTTTCAGGTGTGATTGGGCGCTTGCTGGATCAACATAAAAATCCACTGGAATTTCTCGGAAAATGGAAAGATTGGGATGATTTCGATCTTTTTGAAGAGGGGATATCAAAAAGCAAAGGAGTAGATAAAGAAAAGGATGAAATCCTAATGGGATTTGTGAAATAGAAGGAGGATTTGGTGTGATTTTAGCAGATTCTACATTAGTTATCGATTTATTACGCCAACGTCATGGTGTGCAAGATATATTAAAACAATATCAACAATCTTATCTAGCAATATCTCTAATTTCTATCGCAGAATTGTATACAGGACTTCATTATACCCGAAAGAAATTGGGAAACAAGATTTTCGAACAAAAAAAGAAGGAATTGGAATCAACTTTTGCTCAATTTGAAATATTGGAATTAAATGCTGACATAATGATGCTTGCTGGGAAAATGAGAGCGCAAAGGTTGCTTGAAGGCAATCCAATTGATTTAGGTGACTTAATAATTGGAGCGACGGGTTTTTTTTTTCATGCCACTGGAATTATGACTCGTAATATACCCCATTTCGAATGTTGGCAGATTCCCATAGTAAAATACTGAAAAATGTGAGTTCAGCCACCATGTTGCCCTTTGAATAGAGAAACACGATCTTCTGGCTTAAGGCGAATATCGTCCCATTCTTGATCCGACACCAGATCGCCGTTAATTACTATGGTGGTAAATTCTGCCAAGCGCCCATCTTCGAAGATATATTCTTCCATCTTTGGAAATCGCTCTACGAGTTTGAACAACATCTCTTTAACCGTGGGAGAATCGTTATCATAGGTTAATTCGACGGATTTTGTGCGCGTCAAAGAATAAAAGGGGCCGAACAAATTAGTTTTAAAAGTTTTCAATCCACCGGTGCTCATTGTGCTCACTAAGTAAATTACTTTAACCCCCCCAAAAAAACTTATGCTTATAAAAGAGTTGTGGGATAGAAAAAATATTTTTAAAAGGCATTCGAATTTAATTAGGCTAACCGCCAATGAAACCTTCACTTGATTGGGAAAATTCCCGTATGATCGAAAAAAACAAGGAACCAGGCCATGCTCCATGGATTCCATCTACCTCCCATGAAAAAATATCGAATCGTAGCGATGTGGCTGTTCCCCAATCGATCTCATTAAATGGGATGTGGAAATTCCATTGGGTCAAATCACCGAGGCAAAGACCTGTTGATTTCTTCCGACCAGATTTTATCGTGGATACATGGGCGGAAATCGAGGTTCCGAGCAATTGGCAGATAAAGGGATATGGTATTCCGATTTATACAAATGTTATATATCCGTACTCCCTAAGTTTCATTAAAATCCCTCATATCAGTCGTAAATATAATCCGGTGGGATCCTATCGGCGAACATTTATAATTCCGGAGAATTGGCAGAGTCAAGTGATATTCCTTCGTTTTGAGGGAGTGAAATCTGCGTTTTATCTTTGGATAAATGGTCAAAAAGTCGGTTACAGTCAAGGAAGTATGACACCTGCAGAGTTCAATATTACACCTTATCTCCAATCTGGGGCCAATACTATTGCTGTAGAAGTTTATCGATGGTCCGACGGGAGTTACTTAGAAGATCAAGATATGTGGCGATTAAGCGGGATTTACAGGGATGTGAGTCTTATTGCTGTCCCTCCCATTCATATCCATGATTACTTTTTCTGGTCAGATTGTGATTCACCGGATTCCGATGCAACTCTCCATGCCCAGATACAAATAAAGAGCAATCCTACCCTTATTCCACATTCCTCTATTTCATCACCGGTTCCAAAATCTTTGTCGGTTGAAGTTTTTCTAAGGGATGCGTTGGATCAAACTGTTCAACTCGATTCTCCCTTGGATATAGATGTAAACATATTACCGGGAGAAAAAACGGAATGCATACTGACTACCAAGGTTTCTAACCCCCAAAAATGGTCTGCCGAATCCCCTTACTTATATACTATGGAAATTAGGTTAAAAAATGAACAGAATCAAATAATTGAGACAGTTTATACCAAGTTCGGATTTCGGACTGTAGAAATTCGTGATTCCCAACTTTGGGTCAATGGGCGACCAATTTTGCTAAAGGGAGTCAATCGTCATGAACATGATCCCGATCATGGGCGTGCAATCTCCCGAGAGCTCATGGAATTGGATGTTCAGTTGATGAAACAATTCAATATCAATGCTGTGCGCACATCCCATTATCCCAATCATCCCTATTTCTACGAGTTGTGTGATAAATACGGAATTTATGTGATGGACGAAACCAATTTAGAAACCCATGCATTAAGACGCATTATTCCCAAAAGTAAGTCAAAATGGAAGGAAGCGTGTGTTGTTAGGATAAAGCGCATGGTGTTACGGGATCGAAATCATCCCTCGATAATTTTTTGGTCCCTGGGAAATGAGGCGGGATTTGGATCCGTGTTTCATGACATGAAAAAGGCTGCGAAGGAGCTGGATACCACCCGATCCTTTCATTATGAGGGCGATTATTTTTTGGAAGGTGTCTCGGATGTATTTAGCACCATGTATACTACCGTTGAAGATCTTGAAAAAGCGGCTTTGTATCAACCGATTAAGACCGGGCATCTAAAGCTAAAAACCCTTAAACCTGCTAGTTTTAAAACCTATCCCATTATGCTTTGTGAATATTCTCATGCAATGGGCAATAGCGTCGGAAATTTCCAAGAATACTGGGATGTGATCGAACGCTATCCCCATGTGATCGGTGGATTTATTTGGGACTACATCGACCAAGGTCTCCGAAAAACCGATTCAAAGGGAAGAGAATACATGGCCTATGGTGGAGATTACGGAGATAAACCGAATTCCTCTAATTTTTGTATGAATGGGATTCTGGCAGCAGACCGTTCCCCTCACCCCAGTGCCTGGGAGGTCAAAAAAGTCTATGCCAATATTCACACCGAGGCTGTCGACCTCCTCCAAGGTGAAATTCGGGTTGTGAACAAAAATGCTTTCCATGGTTTGGAAGATGTTGAACTATCATGGGAAATCACGAAGGATGGAAACAAAATTCAAGAAGGGCAAACGGATTTGGGTGAAATTCCTCCCACTTCATCATCTTTGATAACCCTACAAATCGATCCTTCTCTCCTGCACCCAAGAGCAGAATACCATCTTCTTTGTAAATACTGCTTGAGGGAAGCTTCATTGTGGGCACCTGCTGGGTATATTGTGGCTTGGGATCAGTTTAAGTTACCCAGTCCCGATGTGAAGCGTCCTTTCGTTGATTTATCCCTTATGCCTGAACTGATAATTGAGGAAAGCCAAACAGAAGTACGTATTCATCATGGGTTTCTTGAAGTTCTTTTCAATAAACAATCGGCAACCCTCCAATCTTTGGTGTATCACGGACATTCAATACTCTCCAATCCTCTGCGATTAAATTTTTGGCGCCCTCCTACCGATAATGACCGTGGAGTATCCAATGAAGTTCCATTTCTTCCCCATTCTAAATTTTGGAAATGGTCTTCGGGCCATTATGCTGTTATTTCCATTGATATTTCCCATCCTATTCCTCAAATAGTTGTAATTCAGACTCGGTTTAGAATTCTGGGAGGTAAAACTCCCTTGGAACAGACCATTCGCATTTATGGTTCGGGAGATATTCTGGTCGAGAATCGCTTTAAGTCACGTAAAAATTTGATCAAGTTCGGGATGCAAACCGCATTTCCGAAAGATTTCAATCAACTAACATGGTTTGGTCGTGGTCCCCATGAAAATTATTGGGATCGTAAATCTGGAGCTGCAGTTGGGAAGTATTCCGCTTCTATTCAAGAATATGTTCACCAGTATGCCCGTCCACAGGAAAATTCCAATCGGTGCGATATCCGCTGGATGAAGTTTGAAAATGAAGATCATCACGGTATTCTGGTCCAAGGTCTGCCGTTTTTAAGTATATCTGCTTGGCCCTATACCCAAGAAGATTTGGAAACTGCTCGGCATCCAGTAGATCTCCCAAGTCGTGATGTGGTAACCGTGAATCTTGATTATAAACAGCAAGGTGTAGCAGGTGATAATTCATGGGGAGCGAAACCGAAACCCCAATATCGTTTACACAAAAATGTTGAACATTCATATGGATTTCGGATCCGACCATATGTGGAAGAAGAGCGCGCTCATTTACGAGATATAATCTTTATGCAATTATCCCAACGGTAATTAATTCAATTGAATACGTTTATTTTCACTTCAATATTTAATAATTCGATATCGATGAAAATTGTAATCGCCGACCCATTAGGTATTTCCTCCGCCGATTTGACTGCGAAATTATCCACACTTGAAAAACAAGCGGATAGCAAAATAGAATTCGTAATTTATGAATTCAAGGCCCAATCCGAAGAAGAACTCGTCACTCGCTGCAAAGGCGCCGATATCGTTGTGATCACAAATACAAAAATCCCAAAATCCGTTATTCTTCAACTTTCTCAATTGAAATTTATTTCTGTCGCCTTTACCGGAGTAGATCACATCGATCTGGATGCTTGTGCTGAAAATGGTATTGCCGTTTCGAATGCAGCAGGATATTCCACCCAATCTGTTGCCGAATTGACGGTTGGTCTAATGATTGCCTGCCTTCGGAATATAACTCTCGGTGATCAAGCCACCCGCGAAAATGGAACTCGGGTAGGATTAATTGGTGGTGAATTAAGCCATAAAACCATTGGAATTGTTGGAACAGGAGCCATTGGAATAAGGGTTGCTGAGTTACTTCAACCGTTTCAATGTAAAATCCTGGGTTATAACCGAAGTGAAAAATCAACTTTCTTAGATTTGGGGGGAACCTATACAGACTTACCCCATTTGATCAAATCCTCCGATTTAATTACTGTTCACCTCCCTTTGACAGCTGAAACTCGCAATTTATTTAATAAAGATTTACTCAGTTTCATGAAACCTACCGCCTACCTCATCAACTGTGCCCGAGGCCCAATCGTAGATTATGATTCTCTCGCCGACCTCCTGAACAAAGATCAGATTGCAGGAGCGGCAGTAGATGTGTATGCCAATGAGCCCCCGTTAGATCCCACTCTTTCAATATTGCACGCAAAAAATATCATTGTTCTCCCCCATGTGGCTTTTGCTACCAAGGAAGCCTTTGATGCACGGGCAGATATTGTAACAAACAATATTAAAAATTGGTTAGAGGGCCACCAAACAAATCGAATTCTCTAATAATCAGAATTCAATTCAATTTTTTATTTTTTTCATTTTTCGGAGGACCAAACTTTCTGTTTTGAATTTTTTTTGCCAAATCTGTTAATTTAAAGGGCTTATTCATGAAGCCTAAATCGAATTCATCTCGGGGGGGTATACCATACTCAGAAAATCCAGTAATAAACAACACTTGTTGTTGGGGAACCAGTCTTTTGATGTGGTGATATACATCTATACCATTCATACCCGGAAGATTTATATCTAAAATGACCAAGTCAAATTGTTTGGAAAAAGATCGATATAGATTTAATCCTTTAGTACCAAATTCTGCAGTATAGACTGTTGCTCCGCATTTTTGTAGATATATTTGAATAGATTTTCGAATCAATTTCTCATCTTCAATCAATAAAATTATCATTTTGTGAAAATCAAAAATTGAAGTCTCATCCAAATCCATTATCTTGGATTCGAGAATTTGTGGGAAATATTCACGGTTGAGAATTGGAAAATTAAGGATAAAAGTACTTCCCTTTCCAACTTCACTGATGATCGAAATAGATCCATCCATCGACTCAACGGAATTGTATACAATAGTTAACCCCAACCCAGTCCCGTGACGAGATTTGCCTTTAGTACTGAAGAAAGGATCAAAAATTTTCTGTTGGATGTCCTTTGGGATCCCCACACCCGTATCAGAAATTCGAATCTCTAATTCATTTTGTTTATCATATATTTCGGATGAAGGCATTACATATTGGTGGAGATCTGATCGTGACGGTATTTTTGGGGTATTTTTTTTTTGAATTAACTGAGATATTATTTTTATTTCCCCAGCATTAGAACCTATTGCATCCCGGGCATTTATCCAAAGATTCAATAGAATCTGATTGAACCGTGAATCAACTCCAAATAAATAAACTTCTTCTTTGGTTAGATCCGCTACGGTTGTAATTCGGCGGTCAATCATTTTTCTAAACCCTCTGAGTAATTCATAGATCATTGGTGCTATGTTCAAGGGTTCGAATTCTGATGAAGGAGAGTGGGAAAATTGTGTAATCTGACTTATTATTTTACCAGAATTTTTGATTAGGGTTTGAATTTCATTTATATCAGTCTTAATTTCAGAAATTAAATCGAATTTTGTGCCCTCTAATCCTTTTTGGAGCGTCTTTAAATTTAAATCGACCAATGAAACATTTCCTTGAATACCCGCAAGAAGATTGTTGAAATCATGAGCAATTCCTCCTGCCAAGGTCCCCAAGCTTTCCATCTTTTGTGAAATGTGTAATTCTAGCATAAGTACTGCTTTTTCCTGTGAAGAAATGCGGAGTAATTTATTTCGATTTAATAGGGATTGCACTAAAATCCCCACCACTACAGCAAGGGAAATTCCTAAAATTAAGATTGAGCCATTGTTCCAGATCGAAACTCGATTTCTAAATTCGGATAATGGTTGTAAAGATAATGTTAAACCAAAACTATCCAAAATTGAGAGTTCTCGACTAACGACATACGGTGCGTTCTGGGTAAAATTCTCATATTTGTGGTAAATAGATAGATTATCAGAAAAAATATCCACAGAATATTGATCAATCCCCACGAAGCCATAATTCGGATTAAGTATTTCGCTAAAAAGTATATTGAAATCAAAAACTCCGTTGAGGTATCCTGTAACTGTAGAATTATATATTAAAGGAATATATGTGGTAAATCCGTAACCACCTTGATACAACTTAATAATTCCCATTATTCCCATATTACCGGTTTGTTGGGCGTATTCAAACCCTGTGTTGAATACATCCCCCTTTAGGATAACAATGGATTGGTTTTCCACTTCGATATTCTCTTCATAAGGATAAATCCATCTGATGGTTCCATTTACATCAATCCAATTAATGGCTTTAAATCCTGGAGTGATATTATAATAACTCGGGATCCGTGTTTCAAACCGGTGTGAGGAATAACAACTTTCTATATCGCTAACAGCGAGCCAAGAGTCCCTAAATAACATAAGAATATCGACCCGTTTTTGTATTTCGGCATCAATTGCATCTTCAACTTGAGAGATCATGATTTCGGATTTATTTTCCAAAGTGGTTTGTTTCTCTTCAATGTCCGTAATGGCCAAATACCCAGAGAATGTTAATATTAAACCCACTGAAATTAAGGCGGCATATTTGATAATGAAGGTTTTTAACATTCTCTTGGACAATGCAGATCACCTATTCAAAAATATTAATCTGGTCAAATTATTCATGTCAATCCGATTCAATTTGCAATTTATGAACTAATTTCATGAACAAAATGCAAGGATTTTCCGATCATTCTACAGAAGGAAGATTGAGGCTTAAATATTTATCCCATTTTTATGAATTTTTAACAAAATCGAATCCATTTAATATTTTTGTTGCTAAAATCTCACTATACTCTAGTAATCTTCAATAAATACTTTGATGCAGTCTAATTCTGGTGAACTAATCCATTCGAAGTTATTTCAACTTTTTCCTAGGATATTGTAGAAGATGTTATTTTAAAATAATAATTCATTATTGAAATCGATGAAGATATATCTAAAACTCGTTTTTTTCTTTTTAATTGGATTAGTTTTCTTAAATGCTTTTTCCATAATTCAGAAGGTTTTCATAATCCATTCTTTGGATTTTATATTAAATCCAAAAGCATATGTAGTCCCGTCGCTCTTTGGAGGATTATCTGGACTAATTATTGGTCTTCATGGTATGAAGATTCAAGATCTCAATAAACAATTGCAAAATCGAGTGAATAATCTTGAAAAAATAATACCCATCTGTTCCATTTGTAAAAAAATCTGCGAAAATCCTTTGGATAATGAAGAAGATCGGAATTGGATTGATGTTACGGAACATCTATGGCCTCAAAAAATGAGTCATGGATTTTGTCCAGATTGCTTCAAAGAACAAATGAAACAATTAGACTAATCCAAGAGGATCCCATAGGAGATAACCCAAAATCCATCTTTTTTTTAGTTTTATTTTTAGTTATATTTTATCTGGCAGGATTGAATTTTGCTCGGTGATGGATAAATATCATCAACACCACTTTTGATTTATTTTTATAATATCTTCGATTTTTTCCATCATTCTTCCTTGTTGGAAATTCAACACCAAATTCATCAAAAATTTTAACCATACCCACATGTTATGACAAATTTCCCCCTCAACATTGCTCCCCTTCCCGCCCAAATCATCCACTTCGAAAATTGATTGTGAAAACTTTTAAGGTGAACCGTGCTTACTTTATAATAAGAACCATTTATTTCGACAAAAATTTTGAAAAAAATTTTTTGTAAAAAACACAATTGTGATAACAATGAGCGATAATCAAGACTGGCTGGCAGCAAAACCTCTTGTAGTTGATAACGGAACCGGAATTTCCAAGAACGGATTTGCCGGAGAAGATCAACCACGGTCTGTATTTCCAACGTTGATAGGCTATCCCAAATATACGAGTATAATGACGGACGTTGAACATTATACGCGTGAATATTACATCGGGGAGGAGGCCTTACAACTGAAAGGGGTTTTAAAATTAATGTTTCCCGTAGAACACGGGGTAATTGAAGACTGGATTGC
>JABCSI010000149.1 GCA_018238965.1 Promethearchaeota archaeon | reverse complement strand
ATTTTAATTCCCAATTTTTTTCCGTTTTTTGATACAATTCGATACTATTTGACATGATTTGTGCCGATATTTGTCGGTTTTTGACTGTTTTTGTTTCAGATGTTAACCATCTAGCAGAAAATATGGAAAATATTTATTGCAATCGAGTACCCATACAATAGTAACCATTTGGAAAAAAATTCTTACTATTTCAAAAAAATTAAAAATTCTATTATGGGAGATAAAGCATGCCCGCGACCTCTGAACCGAATGAAGACCCGCTCGTCAAGTACTTAGGCGCTTTGCGTAATGATATTCGCATTGTCATCATTAAGGATTTGAGTTTCCACAATATCCCTCGGGAGTTCAATGAAATTCAAAGGGAACTGGAAAAAAGTTTCGGATCATCGATAAATCTCTCGTACCACTTGAATATTTTAAAGGATAATCAGATGATAGTGGGGGATGCAACGGGGTACCAATTGACCGAAATCGGTGAAAAATCCATCGCCTTTTTAGAATCCATGGGCGGGCTCCTAAAAAATGATGCCCAAATCCTTATTCGCACCTCCAAGTATTCGGTGGAACTCTTTGATGAATCAATCATCGAGAAAAATTTGCAATTGGAAGCCAATATGCCGGCCCAAAAAGCGAAGAAGATTGCAACCGAAGCCAAACGGCGACTGAAAAAGGCGAAGGTCACCTATCTCACCACGCCCCTTGTAAGGGAATATATCAACGCCATTTTAATCGAGAATCATTACGAAGATTATCGGGCCAAATTAACCCGCTTGGGCATACCACCCTATGATGTGATGCAAATGCTGACCGCCCAAATTCGAAGGGATCCCGAAGCATTCAAAAATCTCCTGGGGCAGAATATTTTGGAGCAATATGTACTGTTAAATTTACTTCAACAAAAATACGCAGATGCATTTCTCACAGGGCAATTCCTTTTTACCAATCTGGGCAATTTTGGACTAACTCCCTTGGAACTCATTATCTCGGGACGGCAGTTTGAGAAAATTTTGACCAAGTATTATCTCAACAATCTCAATCTTATCTCTCCCCATGAAACGGCAGAATCTATCCTGGATTTAGATTTTCCCGAGGTAATCGAGATCTATACCAATTTTATCCATGCCATATCTCGATTTTTTCCCCATGGATTGACCATCCTCCGCTTTGACTTTTTCCTTGAATCATTCCTCCGACACTTTTCTCCGCATCAATTGGAGATGCTGCTGCGGATCCGCCCCAGGGAAGATGAAAATCCGTGGGCAATGACCATAGGAATTTCCCTGGTGACGAATTATGTGGAACTCGAACCATTGGTCACCCTATATCAGGCGGATTTGTTGATTAACCAAATGGGCGGCCCACAATTAGATTCACAATTAGATTCACAATTAGATTCACAATTAGATTCTCCACTTCCCGAGTTAGTGCTCCATTTCCCTAAGGGGGAATTAAAGCCACTTCGGACAGAAACCGCATTCTCTAATTTATCCCCCTTTTTTCAAAAAATAATTTCCATTATGCAACATCCACGGGTTAGCCTGGATCAATATTCTAAATGGGGATGGCCCAATGCGGAACATGTATTTTCGAATTTAGAAATCCCCGTGGCAGTTGAGGATGTTGCAAACATGAAATTGGGAATTATCCTGGGTAAAATTTCGATTAATTTATTGGCGCTTTTCAAACATGCCCAGGAGGACGAGAAAATATTCTTCAGGGATTTGGAAAAAGCAATATTTCAAGTTTTTGACTTCTTGGAGTATAAAGCCACGCTCCTAACACGTAATTTGGAGCCTTTTCCGGGTTGGCCACCAATTCGAGAGATTCTGTTTGGGAATAACAACACCTTTGATATATTCCAACCAACAAGCATTACTTCCTCCACAACTTCCTCCACTAATTCATCATCGCCTATTCAAGCCCGGGGTCAGCCTCCAAAAGACCCACAGGCACCAGTAATCCCTCTCATTGGGGCGGTCTCATTCCACGGTTTAGATGAAATGATATTGGCCAAAACCCAATTATTCATCCGCATGCAATCGAATAACCGTGTGTTTGCGGTGAAGGTTGTAAATTTCATTCAAAAATTGCTGGACAAACAAAATCTAAGGGCCACAAATCGGATCCATTATATTCTCTCGGAGGCCCACCCGCAGAAAGAATTATCATCCCCCACTCACCAAATTCTCCAGTCAGTGGACCAAATAGGACGAAATTTATTCAACGAGCCCGTTCCGTGCTATCGACATGGATTTCATGATTCTCCAAATCCCATACCAATCTCCACAGTCCAACAAATTTATTCAGATCTCGGTCAATCCTCCTTCAAGGAATTAACCTTGGCTTATGATCTGTCTAAAGAAGAACTATCCAAAAAAGATCAAGGCATTTTGGAGTCTCTACAGACACTACTAACGACAAAAAGTTGTCGAATTCGATTTTATACCAAATTCAATAAAGAACGTAAAGCAAACAATCCAATCTAACCTATTTTTATCCTGTGTTATAGGTATTATACGACTATACACGATTATACTTATTATACTAAAATCTTCATAATGAGGCGGATGGTTTCTTCCTCGATTTCATGTCGTCGTTCCGGCAATGAAAGATCTTGATGAATCAATACCGTACTTTTTTTTATTAGGGCAGTAATCGCCCCATATATGAGATCCAAGTCCTTAAACTCAAATTCTCCGGCTAATTTCCCTTGCCTTAGGAGATTTTTGATAACAGGTTCAAAAATTTTACTAAAAGCTTCCCCCACGATTTGGTTTTCCAATAGATAATCCGCTTCAGTTTGGGCTTTGTTTCCTTCGACAAAGGGAACAACAATTGTGAACATACGCTCTAATACAGAATGAAATTGATTTTTGAGAGAGCCTATACCATTAATTTGGGAGGTCAATTCGCTTAGCGATTCTTCAGCAATTTTTGCAAAGATATAGTACAGGCACTCCTGTTTGCCCCCCTTGAAATATTTGTAGAATGTTTTTTTGGAAATGTGCATGTCTTGGGTAACTTGGGTGATTATCGTGTCAACCATGCCATATTCGAAGAAACACTCCTTAAATTTGGCGGCAATGGCGCGTTTTTTAAGGTCATATTCCCCATCCATGGATGTTCTTTAGGGGGAAATTAATTAAATTTTCGTCCTTAAAATTTGGGGAATTTGAGAAAAATGAGAAATCAAAACAAAAATGGATAGGTTGATGTAATTAATCAACGAAAAACCAAATATTTCCATTTAGCACACTTTTCTACGAGTTTTAATATGCAAGAATTTGTAGTTGATGAGGTAATAATGATATGAAGTGGCCCGATCCAAACCATGTTCCATTTTATGAATAGGTTTACTCTGGGTGGAAAATATGCAATTCCACCCACTTTTTCCTTTCTTTGCTTTATTTCAGTGGCAAGTTATTCGATATTTTCAATAAATAACTATCGCATTGCACTTTTTTTACGAGTTTTAATATGCAGAAATTTGTGATTGATGAGGTGATAAAAGGATGTTCCCCGATCCCATTGGTCTTCCCTAATTGCATAAAAGGTGGATGCAATTCATGTCCACCCCATATTTTTCCCATTTCTATGCTTCTGCTTCAATGTGCAATTTATTTTAATTCTCATTGCGTGACTTCGTTAATTTATTTTCAGAAGCCTTGAGGTGTTTCCAGCAAAATATTTTAGGACGTGGTCAAAGGGCTGAAAATAGAGGTGTTTGAAGAAAACATTCAGCTTGGATTTATAGTTGGAATATTTATCCTGAGAATTTATGCAAGACTGATAAAATGGCTCTTGGATTAGCAGTAATCCCCGTAAGTAATCCAGTTGATGAATCACATTGGGGGAAAATAATTTCACATTCTTCGAGTGTAGAAATAAATGGCGTTTTAGCAACTTTTTAATATTCTTTTGAGTTGAAGTGGTGTTAATTTTGAAAAATTTCGGATTTTGAAGGCATTTGGTAAAAGTTTTATATTGAATGGCTAAAAAACGTTTACTCATGAGGTCATTTAGGCGGTTATATCGAGCAATTTTTTCGCATTCTTGTGGATCATGGATTTTGTATATTTCTGCTATAAAATCAGGAAAGAAATATAAGAACTCAAAAAATTCTCCCCCTAACTCGTTTATTGCACTTTCATAGGGAATCAGAGAGAAAAGATCATGATTTTGTGGCATATTAGAAAGATTGATTATATGTCCCAGTTCATGAACGAGAGTTTTCTGGAATGAAGGACGATCTCTCACAATGGAATAAAAAATTTGATATTTCCTTATGGTGAGTTTCCCCCAATCGATCTCAGGTAAAGTAAGATTACTGTATAAATGTTGAGAGATCTGGTTTGCTTCAAGATTATATTCGATTTTCGAGAGCGTTTCCATAGAAAGATAGTCGTGTTCAACAAAATACTGAATTAATCTTTTGAAAATTTGGTTAAGGCCTAACAACAGCTAATAAAAATCTTGTTAAATCTGATCATCACTTTGTCTATGCCTTGTTTTGGGTCATATTTATGATATAAAACCCTTAAAGATGCCTTCAACTATAGATGTTTCAAAACTTAGCGAAGATGCTCTTGGCAGAAAGCCATAATTCTACCGTCGCTAACTTTAACATTTTTCTATTAAATCTCCACCCTTCTTGAATTTATAAAGAGATAACTATAAAGATTATTAAGAATTGTTAGGTGAATTTATGCGCCCATCATATGTAACCCGCAAATTTGCGATCAGATCCTCGAATAAAGCCGAGTATAAGTCATTTCTAATAGCGATCGGGGATTTTCGTGATCTTGAAAACTGTTTTAGCGAAAAATTAGGAAACTTGCTCCAAACTGGGCTTTTCCCTGATAAATTTCGTAGAAAGGGAGAAACAGCACCAAATGCGTTATACAGTGAATTACAATTCCGCAATATTCAATTTAGCACATCTTCGGGGCTGCCTTTTCAGTCCCGCACCAAACGTGCGGCCTTTTACTACCCGTACTTTGCGGTCAGGAATGGCTTGATTGCAGCATCTAACCGTCATTCGGCATCTTTATTCCTTTTTACCTTGTTAAAAGATGATTGGGGTGCGTTTTCGAGTTATATTAAGTCAGGTGAACTTCCAGAAGATAAATTTCGGGAACTTAAATCATTTTTGAAAACAGATTTATACGGATATCGACAGAATATGCCCGCAGGACTGCTACAAAATACATTACGGCACATCAGGAATATACTCTTAGATTCTCTCGCAAGCAATGAAAAAGTTTTACTTGACATTTTGCTGTCGACAACGATTGAGAACCAACTAAGATCTGATATTCTGCAAGGGTTTACACGAAAGAAACACGGTCACATTGTATGTATCCCGCCACAAGATTTACCCATGAATTTTTTCAAGCGATTCACACGCCGTATCAAAGGTGACTCTACCCGCATATACAAACGGACCAACCGCAGTTCCAACTCACGGGGTGTTCTTATCAAAAATCTCCGAAAGGTACCTTACATTGCCCCTACGTTAAATGAGTGGAATGGGGAAACCCTTGCTTCCTTTAAAAACCATATTGCGGAGATGCTGGACAACCTTGACCATACTTCAACTTTGCCAGAATTGAAGAATTTGACCGAAGAGGTCATCTGCAATATGTGTTTGAATTATTCAGCGGCTCACCCAAAGACTGTGCTAAAGCCCCACTATTCCAGATTTCGGGCGGGTGAATCATTGGGGGATGCCTATGAGAAATTTATTCGAAATCAGCTAGAGAATAAAGTGCGGGAACTGCTCCCCGATTTACTCTTAGCAAAAGGTTCTGTCCTTTCCAATGAAATACGGAACACTCTTGAGAACTTATGTGCTGAAGGACTGACAGAAAAATTTTTCCAAATACCTAAATTCTCGAAATTTTCCATCCATGTCCCTTCACGGGACCAATTTTACGATGTCTTACGTGACGACAAACAAGAATCCGTCACACTTGCCTTGCGGATATACCCAGCCAATCCCGGACGCGGAATCTCAAAAGACAAAATCGCTCCTCCATTCAAATTTTCTGTCCCCAAAGAAACGTTGCGTCGGGTGGTGTTAAAGGGTAACGGGTGGGATGGGGATACCGTCCGCTCATTTTTTCAAGCAGTGCCAACAATTAGAATTGAATCGGGCAAAATTATTATCTGTCAACCAATTCCAAATAATCCTCCAACGAGAAGACAGCAAGATACGACTGCAGCACCGGAAACGGTTATGGGACTTGACCTTGGGCTCAAGCATTATGCGGTGGTATCGGTGATGCAACATAAAGAAGGGGAGCAGGTGGAAATCGGGAGACATTTTTTGGGGCAAAGAACTGTATTTAATCGCACTTTTGACAAAACGTTACGAAAGTTCGTAGAAGTAAAACACTGTGCGTCCCATAATATCCACAGGAAGCTTGAACAACTTCATAAACAGTTGAGGAAAACTCAACACTTGAAGAATCTCGCCGAGAATGACCATCCCGGGAGCCGTTATGCTTACCTCCTCGGACGGGATGAAAAATATCTATGGCACAAAATCCAGAATCTGCATACTCACATGGTCCATATGATTTCGCATACTATCCTGGAGGTAGCCGATGTTTACAAGGTGTCCGTAATCAAGGTGGAGGATCTTACATGGTCACAACACAGTTCGAAGCGAGAGGTCGGAGGGTGGCTGGCACACCACCAAGTACGGTGGTTCCACAGTCGTATCATCTACCAGTTGATCTGTGGTGCATATCGATCAGGAATTCGGGTAGACCGGGTCAATGCGCGATATTCTTCCCGTATTTGTGCCCATCACTCTGCAGACTTGAACAAACGCTTTACTAAAGGGTCAAAGGTAAGAGATCTTCGGGTAATATGTTTACCCGCTTTGGGTAATCGCCGAGGGAAGGTATTTTCTTGTGCACAAGGTCACCAAATAGACGCTGACTTGAATGCCGCCCGCAATCTTGCTCTTCGCCCCGCCCTCTCTGTAATTTCTATTTCACATCTGCCGCCCCCATAGGGGACGGTGGCGCTCCCGCGATACGGAGGAAGACATGATCAGGTTTGATTAAGTTTTAAGTATCGTTAGCATTTCGATATTTTTCAGAAAGCCAATGCCCTTGATAGAATCGTTGTTTTTCTTGAAAGGTGAGACAAATGGAATCGGGCGAATCTTCTAATGGAAATTCCCCCACAGATGAAGGGCGTAGGTATTGTATATGTTCTCGCAAGAGCTTTTTATATTCTTGTTCAGAAGAATCCAAAAACTGATCGATTTGACTAAGCGTCTCTTTGGGATCAACTTCAAAAACATGGCAGTATGCTTCATAAATCGAATTATAGGCCCAATTTTTCACTTTGGAATGAAATTGTCGATATGCCCTGAAATTTTGGATGGGAACGATCAAATAATTCCACCAATGGGATCTACCTTCTGAATTTTTCACTATCACAGCGTAGGGAATTTTTTGGAACACACAATTGAAGGCAAAAAACAATAATATGAGTAAAATGAGAAATCAAAACAAAAAGTGGAGGTAGGTAGAAAAAAAAGATATTGAGGAAAAAAGAAACTTTTATCGGGCTGAAATGGCTACTCGTTCCATTTCGTCCTTGCGCTTTACCGCACGGGAGCTCGCATCGTTTCGTCCAGCCAAGATTAATTCATTGGCGAGTAATTCATCAATGGTTTTAATATTATTATATGCCAGACCAACAGTTGCCTGAACAATTAATTTTAAGGCCAAATCCACACGTCGTTGGGGAGAAATATCAACTGCTTGTTGATAACTGATTCCTCCAAGGGAAATACGTGTTGTTTCCTCACGGGGGGCACAATGTTCAATTGCATTGATCAAAACTTGAATGGGGTTTTCGCCCGATTTATCTTCGATAATGGCAAAAGCATTGTACACGATTTTAATTACTTTGGATTTCTTACCCATGTTATGGGATGATCCCCGGCCTTTAATACGCTTTTTGACCAAACCAGGAGTCATAATTTTATTGATAAAGCGCTCGGTAATCGAAATGTGCTCGGTTTTCCAGAATCGCTTGTGTTGGTGCTTTCCGCCGGAATGGGGGATAATTATAGGCTGTAGATTAATATAATTCTGCATGCTGATGTCGTGAACTTCTACGCCTTCGAAGGTCCAACGATTGAATAACTTAATTTCTGCATTGGTTCGGCGGGTGCGCTTTTTCTTGGTCGAGCCTTCTTCACTTTGTTCTTCATCCTCGCTCGCTTCTGGAACAGTATCATCCAGTACTTCTAATTCTTCTCCGGATAATGTATCATCGAGTTTTTCGTCTAATTCTTTCTCTTCGACTTTCTCTTCCGCAACCTTCTTTGCTTTTGTTGCTTTCGTTTTCTTTTTTGCCACCATGATTCTCACCTATTATCGAATTGCTCGCTCCTTCTTTCCTTGAATCATAGCATCCAAGCTAACACCATTAACTTTAATAACTTTCCATCGAACACCAGGAAGGTCACCAATAGCACCACCCATAGCACCGCCGATGCCAACAACAGTAACAGCATCGTGTTCTTCGACAAAAGTCAAAGCAGAATCACCGGGCAAAAAGGCGCTAACTTGTTTTCCATTTTTCCTGAGTTGAACCCGGACGCATTTGCGAATAGCCGAGTTGGGTTGTTTGGATTCAATACCTACTTTTTCCAAAACGATCCCTTCTGCCATGCATGCACCCTGAAGTGGGTCAGTTTTCTTTTTAATTTTAAGAGTACGACGTTTATAATTTTTATCGCTCCAGCGGAATCTTTGACGCTTTTTCTTGAGCGCGCGTGCAGCGAATTGGCCCCTAGGGCTCTTAGTTCTTGCCATTATTTTTTACTCCAATAATCAATAATTATGATATAAGATAAAGGAAACTATCTTCCTTTTCAAATAAAATTTTGGGTTTCGGGGAGAAGAGACCGAATCTCTGACAAGTGGTAAAGTTTAAATTCAAGAGAAATGCGGAAAAGTCAAACTATCTATCTAGTATTTAGATATGGTTGAAAATAAAGGAGGCAAATTATAGAAATTTTGAAAAAAGGCGTTGGAAAATGATTAAAAAAAATATTATTTAACAACTTTCAAAATACTAGAATCCCCTGCATCTAATACGCCAAGGACCGAAACCCAAAAGGGCTTTCCACAGATTGATCCCAAATCCCAGGAAGAATTCTTGGAATTATAAACGGGGATAGGTGTTTCTAAACAATTGTTTAATAAGGTAATTTCATCCTTAATTTCGGAAGGTGCATTGTGCGATAACACGATTAATTTCAAATCACCCATGGATATTTCTCGGGTTACAGAACGAGCACCTAAGAGGATTTTTCCCGTTTTGACGGCGACATTTATCTCTTTCCCCTCATCCCAAAGGGATTTTGCACTGGTTCGCTTTCTTCTCTTCAACTTTTCCTGACCGCGGCGATATGACATAATTTTTTCAACTCGTATTTAATATGATTTAGAATATTTCATGATAAAAAAAATTTTTGAATTAACTTCACAAAATTATTCTGTGGATTCTTCAATTTCTTCTTCGGGCTGTTGGGCTTGGAGAAGTCGCAAAGTTTCGGCAAAATCCATCGTTAAATCAATAGATCCTGTTCCAATGGTTGGAACCAATTGACCAACGATAACGTTCTCAGGT
>JABCSI010000148.1 GCA_018238965.1 Promethearchaeota archaeon | reverse complement strand
AATTTCTTATCATCTTATTTCGATTATCCAGATGATTTATCATTGGATATAGCAAATACAACTAGTAATAATTTTACGGTAACTCTTTCTGCGATTGATATAAATGTTCCAAATAACACATTTAAAATATTTGTTAATGAAGAAACATTGGTAACAGAAACCTTAAGCGATTCAAATGAAACATTCACAGTGATCGCAGATTATGTATTTGATCTTGGTACTGATGATAATACAACCATTACAGATGCTTATATCTATATAACAGGGGATATACTACTTGATACAGAAACATATATTGATGATGCTGGAACGATAGTTTTATCAAACTTAACAGGTAATATAGGATTAAACGATACAAATACTACAGTTGGAACTTGTACAAATGATGCAGCAGATACAACCATAACAATCCCAGAAGTAACAAAGGTGATTGTTGATGAAGCTGATATAGAAGCTTATGGAACTCCTGTTATAATAAAAGCAATAGATACAGTTGATTATGATAATGTGGAAATTGATTCTGCTATTGATGCTATTGTAACAAATACAAAAATTATATGGCATGGTGCAGATTTAACAGATTACATATTACAAAATGAAACCATAGCAACAACAAATCTTACAACAGCTGGAAATAACGCAACATTAAATATTACAGATGATGCTAGTGCTGTTGCTTATGCTGGCGGAAACACAACCATATGGATAGATGAAGACATGGTTGCAGAAATCATACCAATAGGTGTTACACCAGGAACTATAACACAATCTAATGATATAAAATCTATAGTTGGTACAGATATAACATCAATGGGAACAATTCACACAGATGATGAATTGATCTGGAACTCTGGTGCAGATTTAACACTAGAAGCCCCATACTTCGCTTCTACTGACGCTGTGGATGTATTTTATAGCGATGGTGCTGGTGGATGGGATATCGATTTTACATGATTGCCATCAATAACCATAAAACTAAAACGATAAGGACATCAATAACCACGGTTTTCCAAGAAGAGATGCTGTTCTTGTATTCTCCCCAATTTGATCGAATCACATACCAGATGTCTTTTATGGGAAATAATTTGAAGATATACCCGACTATACCGATAGTAAGTAAAGGTGAGTATATATATAAGAAGGAGATTTCCCAAAACCCTAATCCCAGAACATAATTTCGCACAACCACTGCCGATATAACATTATTAAACCAATGTGCGATAATTACAGGAAAAAGGCGTCTGGTTTTCCAAAAATATGCCCCAGCAATTAAACCAATAAATAAACCATTAAATCCCCACCATATAGGGTAAAAAATGGGTAGATCGGTATTTTGCGGGTGAAAAGCATAATTAATGTGGACTAAACCGAATAGCACAGCACTGAAGAAGTAAACGACTGGGGTACGTAATTCTTCTTTACCGATCGTTAAGAATAACTCCCGAAACAAGAATTCTTCCCGAAATGCAACAAAGAAGTGGATAATGAGTGTAGTAAATATCATTAACCCAAGCTCAAACTGAAAATAATTCTGCGGATCATCGATAATTCCAGCGTTTAGCGAATTAGCCGAATAATCCAGCACTCCGGGAATTATATAGCCAATAAAATCCAATGGAATATAAATACAAGCAAAAAGGAAGAAACCATCCTTGAGCTGAGAGAAGAAATTATTTGCATTTAACCCCTCAAATAGAATCTCACCAGGTGCTCTTTCTCTGGAGTTTTTTTTCTCAAGTCGTAGGGAATCGGAGGAAGCATCATTCCTGTTGGTTGAAAAGCTATGATATATAACCGTAACGCTCAAGAAAATTGCAAGCACCGTGGAGATACCGTATCCTCCATAAAATAAAATGAGATTCATAATGGGTGAAAGGGAAAAATAACTCAAAATTGCGTTGAGAAGCGTGTAAAATAAGAAATTTATCAAGGATGTTAGCAAGAGCACCAAGAAGAATCGTGCGTAACTTTCTGATTGTGGGGCCATAGTAAGAGTCTTTCCTATTCAGTTGTAAGTATTTCTGATATAGATATATGTTGCAATATTTGTATCTAATAGTTGAAAGTTCCCATGGGTGATTCGATTGTTAGGCGATTTGAGCCATGGGCCTTTGATGTGGGTGCATTTTCTACTCGTTCTACATGCCCGATGATTTTTGCCTCAAGATCATATTTCTTAGCTATCTTTAATACGGAATTTTGTGCAAAACCTTCGGAACATACAATTTCCATGCGATGCCCCATGTTAAACACCCGGTACATCTCGGACCAATCGGTCCCTGAGGATTTTTGGATTAATTCAAAGAGTGGGGGCAGGGGGAGTAAATCATTCTTTACAAAATGTAAATTACTTCCGAATTTGAGACATTTCGTTTGGCCACCCCCGGTATTATGGAAAATAGCATGGAGTTCTGGTCGGTGAGATTTAAAAAGGTCAAGTAGAATTGGGGTATAGGTGCGTGTAGGGGATAGAATTGCCTCACCAACAGTTAAATTCGTGTGTGGAACCTTATCATGGAGAGAATGCTGGCCAAAAAATGTCCATTTCTCCTCTATTTCGGGACTATGGCACTCTGGAAATTTGGAATAATACTGGTGATTGAGCAATCCATGGCGGGCAAGGGTCAATCCATTACTTCCAATGCCACTGTTATACTCCACATCCTCATAATTCGTCTTTCCGGAACTACTCAATCCCACAATAACATCTCCGGGTTGAATATTCTTGGCTGTAATAACATCTTGTCGCTTCATACGGGCAACCAATGTGGAATCTACAATGAGGGTTCGAACAAGATCTCCTACATCTGCGGTTTCTCCACCACATGAAGAAATGGGCAATCCCATATCGCGTAATTTATGAAGGAACGTCTCATAGGCATGGATAATTGTTTTAATTACCGCTCCGCTAATGAGTTTCTTATTTCTCCCGATGGTATTCGAGAGTAAAAAAGACGAATCTGCCCCTACGCATAAGACATCATCCACATTCATCACTACGCTGTCTTGCACTATCCCATTGAAATAAGACAAATCTCCGGTTTCGGTAAACATCATGTAGGCTAAAGAGGACTTGGTCCCTGCTCCATCGGCGTGAACTAAGGAGCAATAGGTAGGATCCTGGGCAATGTCAGGGATTATTTTACAGAAAGCATCGGGAAAAAGCCCCCCGTCTTCATGTTTGATAGCATCGTGGACATCTTCCTTTTGTGACGAAACTCCCAAAGCCTCGTATGTTGGTTTTTGCTCATCCATTGGTTTTCAGCCGTATATTGTTAATCTTCGGTTCATTTATTGGAAATTGAATATTTTTTGGTAAGGAAAGCAACCACTTGTTCGACTTGGGTTTGGGCGGTGCCGATATAATTCTCCGGTTTCAACAGTTCATCCAATTCCTCTTCGGTAAATTTACCACTAATGGTGGTATTCTCTTGGAGAATCGCCTTTATGGAAATATTATCCTTCCGGGCTTGAATGGCTGCCTGACGAAGGATTTCATGGCCATTTTGGCGACCAATACCACGATCCACAAGTGCAACCATAATACGCTCGGCTAGGAATGCACCGTGGGTGAAATTAAGATTTCGTTCGATGGCTGCTTCATTAAACTCGACACCCTTAATGATTTGGGTGAGTTGGTGGAGCATATAGTCCAATAGGATGAAATTTTCCGCGAAAATGATGCGTTCGTTGGCTGAATTGGTCAAATCCCGTTCATCCTCCAAACCGATATTATCGATGCCGACGATGATATTCGATTTTAGGATTCGGGCAATTGAACATAGCCGTTCTGCTTTATGGGGGTTCCGTTTGTGGGGCATTGTGGAGCTCCCAACCTGGTTTTTGGAAAAGGGCTCAAACATTTCGCCAATTTCGGTGCGTTGGAGGATTCGTAACTCTCGGGCAATTTTGTCAATTGTGCCGCCCACCAAGGCGGTAAAATTCAAGACTTCGGCGTGTCTATCCCGTTGGACCACTTGGTTGGCTATATGCACTGGTTGGAGGGGAAAATCATACTCTTTTGCTAAAATTTCCATAACTTTTTGTTGAATTGAGAACCCTTTTTCTCCAAAAGATGCCATACTTCCAACTGCTCCAGACATTTTCCCAACTGCAATTCGGGGGATAATCTCTTGGATCCGATCCAGATGGCGATCCATTTCTGCAGCCCAAACTGCAAATCGCATGCCAAAGGTTGTTGGAATTGCCTGTTGGCCGTGAGTTCGCCCCACACATATTCGATCTTTATTTTGTGAAGCTTGATGAATTAAAAATGTTAATAAATTAGTTATGGAAGTTTGTAAAACCCGTAAAGCCTTTACCATTTGGATGGCTGTGGCCGTATCCTCGATATCATAGGAGGTTGCTCCCAAGTGAATGTAATTTCCCGCATTATTTTCGCATTGCTCTGTAATACCTTTAACCATAGCCATCAAATCGTGGTGAATTACATCTTCGATCGCTTTGACTCGTGAACTTTTCACGTGGGTCAATGAGGCTTTTTTGGAAATTTCATCTGCTGCTTCTTGGGGAATGTTTCCGACAAATGCATGGGCTTGGGCAAGAGCGGCTTCTACCCTCATCCACCGAAGAAGTTTTGCGTCTTGGGTGAATATTGCTGCCATTTCCGGTGTGCGATATCGTCCCTCGATAGGATGGATTGTATTATCGATTGTAGTATCACTCATACGTCGTCAAGTAACTCTATGGCGGTAAGAATTTAGAATTTTTGCTTAACTTATGCGAAGATGAGGAGAAATTTTATCAAGGAAAGAATAACGGAATAATAAAACAAGAAAATTTAGAAATCCATGAAAAAAAGAGGAAAAGCCAAGGAAAAACTCCAGGGAAAATAATTTTTTTAGGAAACCCGTGACAGATGAAAAGTTCCATGCTTTATATCGGTACCATTTTGATTGTATTGGGCATCACCGCTGATTAAAAGGTCGGAATCGCTGATTTCTCCCACAAATATGAAATCGATGGATTCGGTTTCATTGAAAAAATAAATGCTGAACTCTACCTGGCTCTGGAAGCAGACATATTCCATATTTTCAAAATTTCGTGTTTCATTATCAAAGAAAATTGACCCGTTTAGATGTCCCTGTCCATCAAAAGTTATGTTTAAATAGACTGTTTCTTCATTTGTGAGAGAGAATGTGCCGGAGTATGTATCATTGATACGACTATTATCAAAATTTGCATTATTGATCAGAACAGATGCCAAAACAAGAATTAAAATGGTAGATGTAAATAGGACTAAAACAATATATCCACGTCTGGATTTGCTGATTGGTACGGAGCTCATTCTGATTTTCTATAATGTATGATAGTTTTTACTTTTTCTGAATACTTTTTATTAATCTTGCGTTTAAATTCTTAGTGGTAGTAAAACAATAACTGCAAAGGGATGATGAAATTTTACCATATCGTGAAATGTAACAATTGTGGATTGGCTCAATTCATTCTTGATTCTCAGAAGACGCGTACTTGCCCCAAATGCAGAAAGAAATTGCGCTGTAACCAATTAAAGGTTCTTGATAAGGCACAGAGCCCTCTTGAAGCCGTTCAAATAGTGCAATCTATGAAACTTCCCAATGAGTTTGAAAAAAAAATTGATTTAATAAAATCTCAATTACAGGGCACGAAAAAGGCAAGTAAAGAGAAGATTTTTGGTGAGCTCCTCTCGGGATTAATATCTCTTTTTCCCAATCACTTGCCCAAGCAATATCTCCTGGTACAAGCATTAAATATGGATTTGTCCGAAGAGGATGTTGAAAAATTCTTAGAAAAATTGCATGATGCAGGGCTTGTTATAATTAATCGAGATTTTCGTCCCGGAAACCATGATGTCGTTCTCAAATTTCCCTCAGTACCCTTTTCCGCCGGCAAAATATCTGTAAAGAAACCAAAAGCTGTAAAAAAGAAATAAGAATAAGAGATCAAGCTCAAAGAGTGCAAACCGATTATGGAATCTGATTTACAAAGTGATCTACAAAGTGATTTACAACCCATTCCTTTTGAAAGAGATGATTTGGATTTTCTACGGGATTTAGCTGCCCAGCGCCAAATTCAATATTTCAATGCCCGGTTTGCCCAAGGAAAAATTACATCCCTTTCATTGCTGAAAAAAATCACGAAATCTTCTTCAATGGGAATTGGAAAGGGATATTCAATTCAAGCCTTCGTGGATGGCGGATACGGATTTGCTACTGGGCTTAAATTTGATCAGGAGAGTATCGCCGATACATTTCATAATGCAGCAGATTTGGCCCATTGGAGCGCCAAATTTGTAAAAAATAAGTTCTCAATTGCTGAAACTGACGGTTCTCAAACCGAATTTACCATCTCCCAAAAAATTTCCTTGGGAACTACTTCCCCCGATACCAAAATGACACTTCTAAGGGAAATTGAAGATGAAGCATATTATGATCCTCGTATAATTTCCACGAGCGTTAATTATACCGATATGGAAGTCGAAAACATTATCTACAATAATTTTAACCGATTTGCCCGAATCAGAAATAGTTGGGTGTTTTTCATTCTTCAATCCATCGCCCGAGAAGGAAATCGTCAAGAGGGTTATCACATTTCTCACGGAAAAATAGGCGGATTTGAAACTCTAGAAGAAGCCCGCGGACTGGGAAAAATAGCCAGTGATTCCAGCCTAGAACTCCTCAATTCAAAATTAGCGCCAGGGGGCACCTTCGATATAATAATGGATCCCTTACTCACGGGAACATTTATACATGAAGCCTTTGGCCATACTGCTGAAGCTGACAGTGTTTTGTCTGGAGAAAGCATTTTGGCAGGGAAATTAAACTCCAATGTTGGGAGTGAATTGGTAAGCATAGTTGATAATCCAACGCTAGAAAATAGATTTGGGTATATTCCGATCGATTCTGAAGGAACGCCGAGCTCTCCCACGCAGATTGTGAAAAATGGTGAATTGGTCGGATATCTTCATTCTTTAGAATCAGCATCGAAGATGGACGTAGCACCTTCAGGTAATGGCCGCGCTGGAGGTTTTTCCGTATTACCGCAGGTGCGAATGACAAACACCTATCTGGAAGCGGGTGATTCCAATCTGGATGAGATGATGGCCGAGATTCAGAATGGCTTACTTTGTGTGAATTGGAAGTATGGATATGTAGACCCCATTGAAGGGACTCACCAATTTAAGATGGCAAAGGCGTATAAAATCGAAAATGGCGAAAAAACTCAAGTTTATCGCGACGCGGCTATTTCTGGCTTAACTTTGGATGTTCTTCAACGGATTACGTTGATCGGGGATTCTTTAGACTTGGATGCAGGATATTGCGGGAAAGGAGGTCAGCACGTTCCAGTAGGAAGTGGTGGCCCGTTCGTATTCCTTAAAGACATGGTTATTGGGGGACAGTAAATGGTTGCTTCGGATTCGAATTCTTGCGAAATAATTGAATTATTTGAGAAAGGTTTTTTCGAGCAACTGGCTCGGAAAGTTTACACTCCTTTACAACGAAATTCCGACATAAAGCACATCGAAATTTATACAAACGCTTCTAAAACCACAAAAATAAATTTCGAGGAAGGATTTGTTAAAAATGCCCATCAAAAAAAATCCGCCGGGATCGGTTTAAGAATCATAGATTCGTTTGGAAGAGAGGGTATGACCTTCACATCGGATTTTTCTGATTCGGCCCTCGAGATGATTATGCATCATGCAGTAAAAATGATGAAGGCTGCTACAAAAAATGCTGAATTTCGTGACATAGCTTGTCCTTCTCCCTCTTCTTCTTACGTGCCCGTTTCAAATATTTATGACCCAATATTAGAACATATTTGCCCCGAAGAAATTAACGAGATTATACAACCAATATTCGCATTAAAAACACGAGAGTATACTCCACGTGGTTTAAGTGGGGGGTTTTCAGCTTCAATTGGAGGTGTATATATCTGGAATTCTAACGGTATTTCTATTTGGGACAAATTTTCCACAGCCAGTGTTAGTGCTGAAGTCAGTGTCATAGAAAATAATATCCCCAGTGGTGGTTTTGATTGGGCAAGCGCTTGTCAACTTAAAGATGTAGATGTGAATAAAGTCGCCAACACATGTTATGACATGGCAATCCGTGGGCTGAAAAAAAGTTCCTTAAAAACGGGAGTATATCCGGTAATATTATCTCCCCTCGCCACGGCATATTTTCTTATTGACCCATTGACAACCTGTATCAATGCAGAACGGGTTCAAAACCAGATGTCCTTTTTAGGAGATCGTCTTCACTCCCGGATTGGGCCTGAAAATTTTGAAATAATTGACGATCCCCACATCCCAGGGAAATTGGGCACGGAATCCTTCGATGCGGAAGGAATTGCCACAAAACCGTTAACCATCGTAAAAGACGGGATCCTAAATGCATTTTACCACAATAGCTTTACCGCTGGAAAAGAAGGTGATTGCGTTTCTAATGGGCATGCCTCTCGGGGATCCTATAATGCACCTTTGGGTATTTCCAATAACAATCTAATCATGAAGCCCGGATCCAAAAGTTGGGAAAGCATGGTTGCCGACGTAAAAAAGGGAGTTTATCTGGAATATACCGGAGATAGTCCAGATTATATTACCGGGGATTTTTCAGGATTGATTATGACTGGATACGTCATAGAAGATGGCGTGATCGGTCCTGCACTAAGTGAAACGATGATGAGTATTAATCTTGTTGAAGCCTTCGCACGAATTGAAGAAATTTCAAACGAACAGATGTGGATCGACGAAGCGTATGTTCCATGGGTCAAAATAAGCGAACTAAAGATTTCCGGTCGGCATTAATTTGAGGTGGGCTTCATTTCGCTTCGCTTAAGAAAGTGGTAAAACATCAATATTTAATGTTAAAACGTAATCTGGAATGAATTCCCATCCTCCATCACGGTTCACCCATAATTCAAAGACCAATCGTTGGTCATTGCCGATTTCTTGGAAGATAATATCGAAGGGATTTGAAATCCATTCTTGGGTATAGTTAAGATCTGTAGTCTGGGATGCAATCTGGACAAAATCTTGGTTGTTTGACACACTTTGCATGGGATCTATCGTTCCATTCAAGTCGCCTTGATAACATTTAATTTGATATTCGTGATCTTCTAATCGCATATTATGAATATAGATGTAGAAAGTGAGGGAATCATTCACTGTTACATTGGAGGGATAATCGCTCATAGATTGGTTTTCGTTGAGCAAAAAAAATAGAAGGTCCTCTTCTTCGGGCAGAGATAATGTGTAAATAATTGCCCCTGAAACGCCTAAAATACCCACAATAAGAATCACACGCGTGATTTTTGTCCAAGTTAAGGATTCGTCCTTTGTTAAAGATCTTGCCATACGTTGTAAGCTCCGTTTTTTATACCAAGTTTCTTGATTTAGCTTCTTCTTTCCTTCAATTCATCATTAATAATTGAAAGTTTCTTTGAACCATTCGATAGTTCTTTGCAGTCCATCCTTTAAGTCAGTATGTGGCTCCCAATTGAGAATTTCATTGGCTCGTTTGAGAAGTGGTTGTCGTAACAAAGGATCATCAATTGGGAGAGGTTTATGTACAATTTTTGAATTTGAATTGGTCAATTCTCTAATGATATTTGCCAATTCGTTAACTGTTGTCATTTTATCATTCCCGACGTTAATGGGTATCCCCCGCGCTTCTGGAATAAAAGCGTCCCTCAATA
>JABCSI010000147.1 GCA_018238965.1 Promethearchaeota archaeon | reverse complement strand
CTCCGGGGAAGATATATTGCCAAAGATATGCGCTAAGCCCCATTATAATTGTGTTTTGAAGAAGCAATAAGAAAATAGAACAAAGAACGAAAAAAGAGTAAAATCTAAATGGAGATAGGGATGAATTATTCCAAATTCTCAATTATATCTTTGGCTTCAGCCTTATTCTCGAGCATGAATTTGATCCAGCCTTTTTGGGCGTTCTCCCCGCCGGCAATTAAATCGTCGAGATCTACGGAGTCAGTTTCAGTCTCTCCCTCGATGGCTTCCTTCCCAATGCGTACGTTCCAAATTTTGGTAAGGTATTCAATCGCAGGGGTTCCAATTTTCGAGAGTCCCCAAATGGCAGTTTCTCTCGTATTCTTTTCATCGTGAATAATTAGCTTTACTAGCGGACCTATTGATGGACGGCCGAGTTTCGTCAGAGCCCACACTCCGCTCGCACGAATATCCTTTACTTCACTGGAAAGTGTTTCAAGGAGGGGTTCAACCGCCATGGCTCCCATTTTACTTAAGGACCATACTGCAGATGCCCTGACGTCTTTAGAAATATTACCTAATGCTCGAATAAGCAAAGCAATGGAGGGTTCGCCTATCCGATTCAGAGCCTGCGCGGCACTTTTTCTTACGTCGGGGTTATCATCACCTAATGCTTCAACTAATACTTCCACGGAATCTGGATTTCCGATTTTTCCAAGAATATAAGCAGCAATTCTACGATATGTATAATCTTCATGTTCCAGTAATGTAGTTACTGGACCTCTCGCAGCATCACCGTTTGCGGCCAAGTTATTCGCAGCATCGAGACGAACCTTAGTGTTCTGATCTCCAAGCAATTTGATTAAATCTTCAATATTTAAACTCAAAAAATTTCCCACCGAAAAAATTATGTATGCTTAGAAGTATCGGAGGGATTAAAAAATTAATGATTTGGGGGCAGTTTTACATAAAATAGGAAATAAAATACATTAAAAAACATTCTTTTAAATTTCATTCATGAGTTCCTTTAGGCTGGAAACAAAATGGGTCGGGTGATGGTCTTCTCCGAATTTCAGAAGATCTTTTCGGAAATGAATACCCGTTTCGACTCCAATTGTGGTAACTCCGGCCCGATTTCCCGCTAAAATATCGGTGGTAAGCCGATCTCCTACCATTACTGCATTCGCAGGTAAAACTCCGTAATTTTGTAAGATTTGGTTAATTCCCATGGGACTTGGTTTCCCAAATATTTTTTTTGGCTGTTGATGTAGTGCAGTTTGAAGAAATGCTACCAAGGCACCGGCGCCTGGCCAAATTGAATCAGGTCCTGGGAAACTACTGTCGTCATTGGATGCGTAGAAATGGGCGCCCTTTTGGATGAGCATCATGGCAGATCGGAATTTGTTGTAGGTAACAAAGCGATCCCAGCCCACTATGACAAAGTCCGCCCCAATATCATCAGAGATTTGTTCCATTTCGATAATTTCGGGATTAGATTCATTTAATACGGTGAATCCCGCTTCCTTGAGGATGCTTTCAAAACCACTTTCTCCGATGACAAACGCAGTTCCGTCACGATAATGGGCTTTCAAATATTCAGCCGAGATATAAGCAGAAGTGTATATTTCATCTTCTTTTGCTTGGATCCCCATTGAAATGAGTTTTAGTGCAAATTCGGATTTGGTTTTTGATGAATTATTTGTAAGATATGTGACTTGTTTATTTTTTGAATGTAAAGCGTGGATAAATTGAATTGCTTCCGGAATTGGTTTATTAGATCGATAAATTACTCCATCCAAATCAAATATATACAATTCCTTTTCCGATAACGAACCCATGAGAAAATTAACCTCGGATCATATTTGAAATATTGCCCTATTGTTATAATGCATAATGGTGGAAGAATAAATCATATGGGGAGATTATTTAAGATTAAAATGAGTATAGTGTTATGTATTAAGGTGGGAGATGTTTAGCAGTGTCAGAAAATCCGGAGGATTCAATAGACCTTTTCAATCAAGATTTCTTTTCAAAAATACGTAGTTTAAAGAAAGCGGGACAGTATTATACGCTTACACGTTTATTGGCGGGTTTTATAAAATCTGCTCAACAGGCTGGCATAAGTGTCTCAGAATATGAATATTATCTACAGAAATATTATAAGGCTGAAAAAACTGAAAATGATCTCCAACCCCAAGAAATTGATGCCATGCTTTCAGCCTATGATGATCGATTTAAATCAATACTGAATCACGCACCTCCCAAAAAAGATATTGCCACATTTGTCACAACAGAGCCATCGCAGTCAGAAATGGATGAAAACTCCCTAATGCTGGAAGTAATTAACAGCTTTTCCGAACAAGAAGAAGATCAAGAAAAACCTTCGCTCACTGAGGTAAATTCTTTAAAAAAAATGGCATATGATCAACCCACACCGGGGTTCAAGTCAAAAGAATCAGAACCGTGAACCTATTCAAACCATAAGCCATAAAAACTTCATTTATATATCATTAAAAGCTGGCAAATTATTTGATTTCTTGTTTAATAGATAAGTAAGTAATGAAAAAAATTGTCTTCATTGTATTTATTGAATTTATTAGATTTATCGGATGAATTTCTATTTCTCTAACTCCAAAGACAAACCTTTTGCCAATAGATTGAGCAAAGTATCGAAATCGAGGTCGTTATTTTGTTCCTGGGTTCGGAAATCCTTTAAGGTAAATTTGTTGCTCTCGAGTTCCCTGGGACCTAAAAACATCATATAGGGAATCTTTACCCGGTTTACAAATTTACCAGCAGATTTGAAGGATCGATTCATCAAATCCACCTCCACCCGAATACCATGGGCTCGTAATTTTCGTGCCAGCGCCATTCCAAATCCTCGGGTTTCCGCTTTTGTTCCAATAAATAAATCCGATCGAGGGGATACTTTGGGCGCTAACCCCTGTCGTTCCAGTGCAATTAAGATCCGATCGAATCCAAAGGAGAATCCTAACCCCGGAGTATCTTCTCCACCAAAGGCTCGAATCATCTCATTATAGCGACCTCCCCCACAAATTTGCTTTTGTTTTCCTAGGATCGGAACATCGATTTCAAACACAATATTTGTATAATAATCTAAACCCCGTGCAATGCCACAATCGATTACAAAAGGTGAGACATCGGCCGCTTCAATAAGGGCACATACTTCTGCCATTTTCGAATCTTCCAAGGCTTTGGTTGGACCGGGATTATCTGCAAAAAGTTGTTTTAATTTTGGGAGAATATCGGTGGGTTGGCCCACTAGGTGTAAAAGATTCTCCAATTTCTCTGTTATTTCCCGGTTGCAGCCTGCTTCAGACATGGACCCGTAATAATCATCGATGATACTGATTTTAGAATCCTTTTCATCCAGTGCACCAATTTCAAGTTTCCGCAGAAGACTTGTAATACGGTCAATGATTCCAAAAATTTGGTGTTGTTGCTTTTCGTCATATTGCAGATCTTCCAAGTATGATCTGAGGATGGTTAAATCATTAATGCGCAAGATGTAGTCTTGAATTTTAAAATTCTCCATGATATCCATTGCCACAATCAACATTTCCGCATCGGAGGTGGCCGTGTCTGGTCCGAAGATTTCCAATCCTGCTTGGGTAAATTGTCGATATCGTCCAGGGGCGGGCTCATCGTATCGGAAACAAGGGCCAATGTAATAATATTTTTGCGGTTTAGGGCGATACATTAGTTCACTTGTGATATAGAACCGGGCCAAGGACGCAGTAAATTCTGGGCGAAGGGCATAAAGGGGAGGGTTCTCGGCGGCTCGATGTTTTGGGGGATCATAAAATGTGAAAATGTCATTGATGACCTTTTCTCCCGATCTTTTGCGATAAATATCAAAGAATTCATACATGGGAAGTTCAATGTGCTGATATCCGTGTTGTTGAAAGACGGTTTCCAATTTATCACGTACCCATTTGTATTTCTCCATTTCTTCGGGGAGATAATCAAGCGTGCCCGAGGGGCTTTGAAGATTTAATTTTTCATTCTTTTCCGTCATAGTAGATTTCCCATTAAGTTTTTTTCCGTATTATTGCTAAGGTTTTCCCTCCAAAAATTCTTTCGTAGATGTTCATCTCGGTAATCTGGGAAAAAACTAGTCTGGGGCATTTGATAGAATTTCCACCATCACTTGTAAATACGTAGAAAATCTCCCGTTTTTGTCATATGAAGAAGGAAATGCTTATTTATCCATAAAGCATTGGTATTATTCAAACAGTAAACATTTTTTTGAGTACACATAAGAAATTGTTTTTTAATTTGACCTCATGGGCAACGATCAAGCGGTGTGAAAACTCAGAGATCAATCGAATTTCCATCCAAAAAGACACAATATATCCATTTTCTTAACCATTTAATTATATCTACTATTTTTACGTTTACAGTATAATATTTCCCCAAATTACCTCGATAACAATATCGATACTTATTTAAACATCTTTAATCAAACATTGATTTAAGTAAATAATCGAAAAATGGAGTATGTATATAGAAAAAATGAAACGAATTTATGCTTTTGATTTTATACGGGGTATTGCTGTAGTGTTACTGATTATTTTGCATACTGGATTACATGAATGGACAAGTTCGGCTGCTCTTGAATCCGGTAGCCAAGAAAGCGATCCAATTATCAATATTATGGTTTTCTTTGTAACACAAGCCTCAGTATTTCACACGATTTTTGGCACAGTTAACGGATTTATGATCTATTCGCGTGTGAGTTCGGGACGGAATACTCCCAAACAATTGTTTCTTGCAGGAATAATTATGGCTATTTGCTTAATTTTCTGGAATTATCTCTTTCGCTTACTTTTTTCGGCCGACTCCGGCATTCTCTACTTTCTTATTGGTACAGGGGAAATTCATGTCCCCGAGCCGCACTGGTTGATCAGTTCGTCCACCTTATTGATGGTAGGCCTTAATTCGATTACAATTCCAGGTGTGCTGGCGCTTTTATTCATGAAGAACAATCATTCCAAAGCGAGAAGAAATTATTGGATACTTGGTGCACTCGGGTTGCTTGTGCTCGTGTTGACTCCCTTTATGCGGGATTGGTTTGCGCGCGATGTGGAAACCTTGATGGAACAAGGAAAATTTATATCTGCGGCCTTTCTTGGTGCTGTGGTTTTTGATAATTTCCCCATTTTTCCCTATGCCGGGTTTGCATTGATGGGCTCTATTTTGGGTATCGCCTTGGCTCGAAACGAATCTCGGGGGAAAATACTTTTATATGTGGGGATTCAAGGAGTGTTTTGGTTTGTAATTGGGATGATTGGCTTGCAAACCTTAGGGGGTATAGATCCATCCACTATTGATCTTAACACAACAGAAGCTCTCTTGGAGGACACTTATCGACAATATGGACAACTGGGGATCAGCTTTCTCTATTTCCTTTTAGCGCTATGTTTATTTGATTATATATCACCAACGACCCAAGCTCGCCGTACAAAATATTTTCCGTGGTTACGTCGATTCGGGATGATATCTGCTACAGTTTATGTTTTTGAATCCCTACTTGCCGCAACCTTTCGCCACCTTTTAAACGCTATTCCATGGTTTGGAGGATGGAATGAAAGTATGGGGGGAGTTATTTTCTATGGACTCTTCCTCGCTTGTGTTTGGGGGCTTATTACCTATTTCTGGGAAAAAATTAACTATAAGTTCAGTCTTGAGTGGGGACTTATCCAGATAATAAAAATTGGGTCGGGAAAACAATCGGATAAATATGATCTGACTCGGCTCAA
This sequence comes from Promethearchaeota archaeon, assembly GCA_018238965.1. GTDB lineage: Archaea > Asgardarchaeota > Lokiarchaeia > Sigyniarchaeales > Promethearchaeaceae > Harpocratesius. The sequence continues at coordinate 3,970 of JABCSI010000147.1, read as the reverse complement.
GAGCGTGGAGTGAGCACTCCGCGTTCTAAAATCGCATCTAATAATACTATGGCAGCAATAGATTCCACAACAGGAACCACGCGAGGAACAATGCACGGATCATGCCGCCCTGAGATCCTAAGATCTTCCATTTTTTCCGTATCTAGATTTAAAGTAGATTGGATTTTTCCTATCGAAGCTGTAGGTTTAACAGCTATCTGGAATCGGATTGGAGTTCCCAGTGAAATTCCGCCTATTATTCCCCCACAATGATTAGATTGGGTGGAAATTTGCCCATGGTCAAGAACAAAAGGATCGTTATGTTTACTTCCCCGCATACCTGCGGCCCGAAAACCTGTACCGAATTCAATCCCCCGAATACCTGGAATCCCCATAATCGCCGATGCAAGGCGACTCTCCAACGAATGAAACCAAGGATCCCCGTATCCTGCAGGGAAATCTTCAATCACAACAGAAATTTGACCTCCGATGGAATCACTCTCTCCTTTAACTTTGGAAATTTCCTGTTCCATCTGTTGGGCGATGCTTCGGTCCGGATTATCAATCAAGGAAGAAAAATTACGAGAGGTGATTTCTTCACAAGTATATATACTCGGATCCCGAATCGACCCAATCTGGGACACAAATGCTTTGATTCTGATATTTTTCTCAACCAACAATTGTAGGGCTAAGGCTCCGCCTATGACGAAAGGTGCAGTAAGTCTGCCTGAAAATATTCCGCTTCCGGATAAATTGAGTGTGTCTCCAAAACGTAATGTTGCTGGATAATCCACATGGGAGGGGCGAGGTATGGATGTGAATGGTTGATATGGTTCGGGGTTCACATCTTGGTTTTTAATTATGAAGCGAAGCGGACTGCCTGTGGTTATTCCTTCATTTTCTCCCCCACGTCCATCGAGCCCATTGGTGATTTGAAATTCATCCTTCTCCATTCTGGAACTGGTTAAGGAATGGTGTCCCGGGCTTCGTGCGTGGAGTAATTTGCGGATTTTGGCCAGATTTAGCTTTTTTTCTGACGGGAATCCTCTCACGATACATCCTATCTCAAATCCATGGGATTCCCCAAATGCCTGCACCGAAAATAATGTACCTAAATTCATGCTCCTGAGAATAGATATATCCTGCACCAACCTGTGAATTGTAGGCTGTCCTTGGGCAGTTTCCATTTGTTTTCCTAAACTTACATAAGTCAAGGCATTCCCATTCAAATGCCCATAGGCCCGCGAAAATTGGCTCCAGGATCCTTCTGCAAAAATTGTGAGATTTTCCCTCGGGTAGCGTTCCCAAACCCTTAGCTGAAAGGATTCCAAATGGGAAGTGGCTTCGGGGGAAGGGCAAGCAAACACCAGCTTTTTAATGGCGGGGATAGGAAGGGTCATCCCATCGATCAGATTTACCATTTTCTTAAAATCGATAGGGAGAGGTTGGTGTACAGAAAGAATTAGGTGCTGATTTGAGGGAATTGTTGCGAGCATTTCTTGGAAATTAGCCACGTTAGTGAATTCAATATCTAGATATTCATAATGTTCGTGGATTGCGGCGTTGAATAATTCCCGACGGGCTTGAAAAGGAATATGATGTACTCCTCCCTCGGCTACATCCCTAATGGTTAAAATGAGAGGTTTTGAGCTTGAGCTTCGGATTTCTGTGATTATCCTAGGGTCAATATCGGCAGCGGGTAAAAAATCGAGACGGATTTCCAGAATATCGATGTGCGCCATTGATTGGGCTTCTTGAACCTTTGCCAGTAATTCTACTCTATTGGAAAATCTAAAACAACCCACAATCGATGCCATATTCTCCTAATTCCCCCCTTTCAATTCGTGGTTAAAAGGATCTGGTTGATCCATGTGATTTAGATGATCGAGGTGAAGAAAGAAATCGGGATAGGATTTACTGACGCATTCTGGATCCTTTATGGTGATACCCGGAATTTTCAATCCCAAAATTGCAAATCCCATTGCAATGCGATGATCTTCTTCAGTTTCAATGATATGTCCGTGATACTCCGAAACTGGATTGATTCGAATGGAATCGGGTGTAATTGATACATTTGCCCCAAGGTTGCTAAGATTTCGGTGGAGGAGGGCCAATCGATCGCTTTCCTTAAATCGGAGATGGCCAATATTATAGAAATGGGAAGGCCTATCTGCGAATAAAGCCGCAATACTGAGGGGGATGACCAGATCGGGATAATTCCCCAAATCTAACTCAACTCCATGCAATTTGGATACGCTTGTTTGGGGGTGGTTCATCGAGACCGAATGGGGTTCCACCTGAATGCTACATCCCATTTGTTCTAGGGCGGAAAGAATATATTTATCACCCTGGAGAGATTCCTGTTCAAGTCCCTCTAGGGTAATTGGTCCCCCAATTATTGCCCCGGCCACTAGCCAAAAGGCGGCTCCCGAATAATCCCCCTCAACCAAAATGTTCTGGGCATGATAACTCTGGTCTCCCTCTACTGTAAGTCTTGTGTGGTCCGCTGAAAAATTTTCCTTCACTTCTACTCCAAATTTTCGCATCAGGTCACAAGTCATTTTAATATAGGGGACCGACCGTTGAATTCCTGAGGTTTCCAGTGAAATGGTTGTGGGGGTCAACGGACTAATGAGTAGAAGCGCACTAATGAATTGACTGCTGATTTCACTGCTTATAGTGTAGTGTCCTCCCCGAAATGGACCTGTAATTTCAATGGGAGGGAAATTAGTTTCTTCCAGATACCGTAAAGTGGTCCCTCCCTCTTCTAAAATTTGAGCCAAGTCCTTTATGGGGCGCCTCCGCATGTGGGCATTTCCATCCAGAATTATGGGTGTTATCCCTAGGCTTCCCAGCGCCATAAAGAAACGATAGGATGTACCAGAATTTTCGAATGACAATGTTAGGGCTTCACTATTATGAATACCTCCCATTCCATGTAGGATGATTGTCCCTTCACGGGTTTGCTCGATTTTGTTGCCGCATTTTTGCAGTGCATCCATGGTTATGCGCACATCATCACAGGGTGAAAGGTTTTTTATTATGGATGTCCCCTTCGCCAAAGCAGCCAATATTAGCGCCCGATGGCTCACACTTTTTGATCCAATTACCCGTATTGTGTGATTAAGGGGTGATTGGGCTGGGATGATCTCTTTCATTGTGATTTAGGCTCCATTATTCGGCTCTATTATTCAGTTTGATCGCTTCAGATAATTATTTTAAATGTGTTTCTTGGAGATTCCGCATCTCTTCAAATACAGTCGCAAAGATTTTGTGGACAAATACTGGATTGAGCCCCCTTTCTTGTGCCTGCGTTTCATATAGTCTAAACAATTCCTTTTCTCTTTCGGGTTGGAAGCTTTTTAAGGATTGTTTTTGCTTTTCCCCTACAATGGCTGGAATGAGTTGAATCCTTTTGATTAAGAGGTTCAAAATTTCAGTATCAATTTGCGTAAGCGTTTCCCGAATTTCTGCGAGGTCCAATGTTTTTCCCTTCCTATAATATCTATATTTTTTTCCAAAGTTAAATACAGTTGGATTTTACTAACAGTATTGTTAAATGCCCAGACCCCTCAAGTATATATATGAAATATATTATCATCGGATCTGGATTAGCGGGGCTTACAATTGGTGCCTATCTCGCCAAAGCAAGGCATGAAGTCCATATTTTTGAGCAGTTTCACAAAATGGGAGGTGTCACTGCGACAATTCACCAAGATGGATACGCATGGGATATTGGACCAATCCTTTTAGGGGGATTTGGTCCTAAAGGTGAATGCACACGGGCATTGCGGGAATTAGGGTTGTATGATCAACTGGAATTGATTCATGGAGATCGAGGACTAATTACTCCTGATTTTGCCTTTTGGCCACCTACCGCCAATCTTACATCAGATCCCACCTCAATTCCGCCACCTGATTTATACTGGAGAAAAAAAAAATTGCAAGCGTTATTCCCCGACGAAACCAAGGGATTGGATCGTTATTACAA
>JABCSI010000011.1 GCA_018238965.1 Promethearchaeota archaeon | reverse complement strand
CCATGGATAAACTCGGAGAAACTGAGGAAGAAATTCAAAAGTCTATGGAAAAACTCGATACAGTTAAGGAAATTTTACAAAGCGAACTTGACAAAATTAAAACCCTCCAACGACTATGAACTTTGAATCCGAAAGAGAAAATTTAGGTCCACACCCAACGCAGAAAGATGTGATTTTTTTTCTTATTAAATCTAGCCTATAAATTGACAATAAATCGTTCTGGTTCGGGGTTTTTCATCAAATTCACAAAAGACAATTTGTTGCCATGTTCCCAGAAGGAGATGCCCATCACGAATAGGAATTGAAAGGCTGGGTGGAATCAAAAACGAACGAAGATGACTATGACCGTTGTGGTCTCCCCATGTTTGATGATGGGAGTAATCCGGTCCTTCGGGCATTAGTTTTTGGAGGAGGGCTGGGATATCGGTTTTAACTAATCCCGGTTCATATTCCACAAAGCTGATACCACCCGTGCTGCCTGGCATATAGACAACTACTATGCCATTGGAAATTGCGACTGAAGCGAGAGCTTTCTTAACGTGATCTGTGATATTTAAGATATCATTGGGGTGTGTTGTTAGTGAAAATTCGAGAAGTTCTACGACCATGTTAGTTATATGCGGGAAACAACCTAAAAAAGAATTGGTGAAAAAAATTATATCTAATTACCAGAGGATCGCCTAAATCACCAAAGGATCTTTTGGGGTATAGGATAGATTCTCCATACCATCCTTTTTGATTACAAGATCGTCTTCGAGCCTCACACCCCACTCGTTAACCCAATATAATCCGGGTTCATTTGTTATGATCATGTTTTCTTGCTGAAGAATGGTATCTGGCATTTTCGCCCGCATTCCTCCGCCAACATCATGCACATTAAAGCCAAGAGAATGACCCAAACTATGGATATACAATTTTTCATGATCATAACCTTTTTCGGCTAAGGCTTCTCGACATTTAATAGCAGGTAAATTCATGGGTAATCCGGCCTTAACTACCTCGTAGGATTTATCCTTGGCGTATTGAAGGGCTTGATAGGCATTTAAAAAGGCTTCTGATGGTTCTCCGCCAACCCAATAGGTCCAAGTAATATCGGAACACATTCTCCGTGGTTTCATCCCCGAATCAATCAATAACACGCCCGGTTCAATTTTCTTGTCGGAACCATTGTGATGGGGATCAGCGGCATTGGCATTATTGGCGACAATAGCGGGAAATCCAATCCCTCCATTCCTAAGATATTTTATTTCCAATTCCCGTTTCACTTCGTTTTCCGTCATCCCAACTTTAACCCAATTTGGCAGATCCTCCAGTATTTCCAAATTAATTTTGACCGTTTCGCGAAGATCTTGAATATCCTCGGGGGTTTTAATGGTGCGTAAATCATAAATGATAGGAGCTGCAGACACAAATTGGGTATTGGGGGCAATCTTTTGCAATGCTCGGAATTCTCCGACAGGTAGATATTCAGCAAACCCTGTACCTTCCCGTGTCAGAACATTTTCGCCAAAATTCAGGGCAATCTTAGGTTTCGTGATGAGAGGTTTCAACATAGATATAATATCATCATAACCGCTGTATGCCTCAACCTGTGCATCTACACCCATGGCACTGAGTTTTTTTTCAACCATGGGTTTTTCCATGGTACATGTAAATACTTTGTGTTTTCCACCCCGATCCACATAGATGTAATGTCGAATGTGAACTTCGAGGTCGAGCATAAACTTCGAATGCACATCTGACCCTTCGGAACATGGAATTAACCACCCATCAACTTCCAACCGTTCCAATTGAACCATTGCTCGTTCAAATAAATTCATAGTGTCCTAAAGCTCACCAAAGATATAAAGCCTCTAGAACTCGACTTTATTGTATTTTGGAAATACGGGAGATCAGCATTCACGTTATATGTTAACACATACCAAATGATCAATCAAACCAAAATTCCATTTATCTACGCATGGAGGGAACATATTGATCAAGGAGTTGCAGAAGCGTATCTACATCTTCTTGGGTTGTCCATCTCCCGATGCTAAAACGCATTGAAGATTCCGCTTGTTCGGATGATAATCCAATGCCCAATAGCACACGTGATGGTGTAGTATCACCAGCATGGCACGCCGCACCCACCGAACACATAATTCCAGCATTATCCAATTTGATCATTAAATCATAGGCAAACACATCTTGAAAGCAAATATTAACGTTATGGGGCAATCGATGGGTACGGGAGCCATTCAGACGTGTATCCGGGATTTCTTGCAGAATATGGTCAATCAAATCATCGCGTAATCCTCTTAAGCGGGCATTTTCCTCTTCAAAATCATTTCCAGATAACTCAATTGCTTTAGCCATGCCCACGACACCGGGAATATTTTCAGTGGCTGGACGCATACTATATTCTTGTGAACCCCCATACATCAAAGGATCAAGCAGATGGGAGGCAGTTGACTCATTTTTTTGCGCATCAGGATCATTTTTTACATAGAGAAAACCCACACCTTTTGGGCCATAAAATTTGTGGGCACTTACGGAGAGAAGATCAATATTTTCACTTTTTGTGTCGATTTGAATCTTGGTATAGGCTTGGACCGCATCGGTATGGAACAGAATCCCATGTTTATGGGCTATTTTACCAATTTCGGCGATTGGATTTATGGTGCCGATTTCGTTATTGGCATACATAATCGAAATGAGGGCGGTGTCCGGAGTGATGGCTTCTTCCACTTGTTCGGGGGTCACCGAGCCCTCTGCATCAACTGAAAGACGGGTAACCGACACCCCTCTACTCTCAAGATATTTGGCCGTTTCAAAGACTGCCGGATGCTCAATAGTATCAATAATTAGGTGGGGAGTTTTCCCTGGATGGATTGTCCGATAACGGGAAATTACGCCTTGGAGAGCGAGGTTGTCGGATTCTGACCCACCACTGGTGAACAGGATTTCTTCCTTTTTTCCATTGAGGGATTGTGCACACGTGGATCGGGCCCAATCCAGACCTTCAAAGGCATCCATTCCAAAAGAATGTGCAGAACCTGCATTGGCAAAAGTCTGTAGATAGTATTTATTCATGAGTTTCGCCACTTCGGGATGCACCGGGGTTGTGGCATTGTAATCAAAGTAAATTTTGTTTCCTATTTTCATTTTTTTCACTGTTCTTTTGTTTTCGATTTTATTCTGTATTCATATTTCATTTCTATTTATATTTTTATTTTTTTTAAGGACGATCTTCTTCCTCTTCTTAACCGGAGATGGCTCAGATGCAGTTGAAATGGAAACAGATGATTTGGATGCCTTTTTCTGCTTTTTTGCTAAGAAAAATTCCTTAATTGTATGGGCTAGGTTTTTTCCCACTACTTTTTCAATTTCTATTTCGGTGACACGCTTGATTTCCTTTACACTTCCAAAATACTGTAACAATTTACGCTTACGGGCTGGACCAATTCCGGGGATATCATCCAACTCGGATTGTGATTGCCGTTTTTGACGGAGTTTTTTGTGGTATTGGTTTGCAAACCGGTGGGATTCATTACGAAGATGTTGAATAATATGAAGGCCCGGAGAATCCTTAGATAATTGTATGATCGCATCAGAATTGGATAAAAGAATTTTTGGAGGTGTATAAATCTCACTTCTTCCCTTAGGTTTCACCAATCCAATATGGGGAACATGCACAATATTCAATTTTTGGAAAAGTTTATGGGCCATATTGAGTTGGGCTTTTCCCCCATCTACCACCACCAGATCAGGAAGAGTATCTTCCGCGATAGCCCGACGATATCGACGGGACATAATTTCCTGCATCGCTGCCACATCATCAGGTTTATCTACACTTTTTACTTTATAACGTCGATAATGGGGTTTACTTGGCACACCTTCAACAAAGCACACCATAGATCCTGTATAGTCGGTACCTTGGGTATGGGCCATATCAAATCCTTCGATAATCATGGGAGGATCTTCGAGGTTCAGTAGTTGGCGGAGTTCCTCAAGCCCTTGTTCGATTTTGGTGAGATTTGTATTTTTGTGTTTATGGGTTCGCAAATATTCTTCATAATCGTCTTTCTGTTTGATAAGGAGTTGGATATTCTTTTCGGCAATCCGCAATAATCCTGCTGTTTTATCAGTTTCAAGGGGTTGGCGAAAAATGAGGGATTTACCCTTCTCTGCACTTTGATGAATAATACTGGATTCAACGGTAGAAGATAAAGGCGTTTTAAGTATTATTTCATCGGGGATCGGAATATTCTTCCGTAAATAATGCTGTTTGATGAATTCTTCGAGGAAAGTGGTTTCCGAGGTAATTTTATTCTCATGTTCAACAATATAAGGGGTTTTACTTAACAATTTGCCCCGTTTGACATGAATAATAATCATTCCTGCCCGGTTTTTTGAAAACATCCCTGCAATGATATCAACGTCCTTCCATATAACTGTACTCTGGGATTCTTGATTTGTAGATTCTGGTTCTGTTTCTGTTTCTGTTTCTCCTAATTTTCCAAGTCCTTGTTTAGTTAAATCATAGGTAAAAATGGATTGTTCAATAGTAAACATTTTCAAGGCCTCAATCCGATCCCGATAGGAGGCCGCATGCTCAAATTCAAGTTTATTGGAAGCATCGGTCATTTTCTCCTGCAGAATGGCTTCGACAAATTCCACATCGCCGGTTAGCATTTTTTCAATATTAGTTATATTGTCTTTGTAGTCATTTTTAGAAATATGCATTGCGCATGGACCAGGACATAGTTTCAACTGATAATTGGTACAAGGGCGCGCATTTTTCTTTGGTTTGACGCTTTTTTTGCAAGTACAATAGGGAAAAATTTTCCGAATCAATACCAAGAGTTGTTTCAAATCTCCGCTGTCAACAAAAGGTCCTATATATTTATGCTTTAAGCCATACTTTTCTGGATTTCGAATTACCCGAATTCGGGGAAAGTCTTCATCAGTAATCTGAACCCAAGGAAAGGATTTATCGTCCTTCAGCATGACATTGAAATCTGGTTTGTGGGTTTTGATTAATTCATTTTCTAAAAGAATGGCTTCCATTTCATTTTCGACAATAAATATTTCAAAATCCACTGTCCTTTCTATTAATCGCTGAATTTTTCGGGAATAAAAGCGATCCTCAGAGGCACTTCGGGATTTCCAGTAAGAATTGACCCGCTTCTTTATCGATTTTGCCTTTCCGATATACAATATTTCTCCATTTTGATCTTTGAACAAGTAACAACCGGGTTTATCGGGAAGATTTTTCCGTTTAAAATCCAATTGTTCACGAGAAATATGTACAGAATTGCGAACAGAGGTCATAGGGTGATCACCAAAGAAGACAGAAGACTTTTGGATAGGCAATATTCCTTGATACTATAGTGTATATTATAGTTAAATTAATCGTTAATAGAAATTAAAAGCGCCCCCAATCCAAAAATGTTGCCCAAATAGTAGAAAAATAAATTACTCAAAAAAATTATTACATCATGCGCTGAATGGATTCTTTCACGAGATATTCCCAATCCGTCATTCCTTCCGTAAATTCTTTCTGAAGGGGGTTTTCCATATGATTACCGGGTAAATATACCCCTGTACCTCCAAACTGTCCAGAATTTACATAAATCAGAGGAATTTGGATATCTTCGGCCAGGTTTTGTAAATGCTCCCGATGATTGGGTGTCCAGAATCCATTATTCAAGCAAATTAAGAAGTCGAGATTTTTCTGCTCTGCAATGAAGGGTATAAACTGGCTTTGTTCTTGGATATCTTGCCCAATTAAGATAATAAATCGACCGAAGGGTGAATTAAAGATTTTTAAGAGGGGTGGTGTGGTTTTATTGATGTTTTCCCTCCATTCGTTCAAATGGCGTTCTGTAGGCGGTAAAATCGTTGGGCAATTCTTTTCCTGGTATTGCATCTCGCTTTCGAGGGGTGAAATGAAATAAGCCCGGTTGAGGAAGCGCCCAGCACTCTTCGATGCGATGGTCTCGCAGCCCGTAATGATGAATATATTGAAGCGGTCTGCAAATTGTTGCAATTTGAATAGGTAGCTTTCCGGCATTGATGTTTCGGGGAAAATTATCAGATTATTTCCTTCATAAATTGCATCATCGAGGTAACCTATGACTTTGGGCTTGCTCCTCATCTGAATGGATTCCTTCGTAAACTGCAGTATTCGATTACGGCGGAAGAGTTCAAAATCATAATATCGCTTGATGTGGCGGTCCCAAATGGATCGGGAATCCTCAATCATACTTTGACGGGGCGAGCCCTTGAGATACTGAATCAAGGAACACTTTATTTTTTTGCCTGCATACACAGAAACATCCGTATCATAGCGAACCTCTTCCAAGATGAAATTTCTTTTAGTTTCTTGCGTGATTTTCATTCGACGTTGGAGAATTTCATCGTCTTCTTTATATAAATTCACATCAATTTCATCCGACATGGGAGTAATGATAAGATCTTCGATGGAATGCAGAGTCATTTCTTGATCCTCATCCATTCGCAATTCTAGCGGTTCAATTTGCAAAATAATGTTCCCGATGGTTAAAATTTCTTCCTTCAGATTCTCTATTTCATTGAGGGCTGAATCCAGAGTTAATCCACGCTTATTAATTTGCATAAATTTTTCGTTCAACCGATTTTGGGGCTCGGTCAATAGGGGACGCAAATCTTCGGGTAGTTTCTTTTCCAATAACAGCACTTTTAGACCTAAATCTTGAAAATGCTGAATAAACTGCCCTTTGTTTTTGCTCTTAAAAATTTGGTTGTAGACCTGCAAGACTTGCCAAAATCCTTTGGAAATGAAACTCTGATTCCCCAACATTCGAGCGGCATTATCGAGATTTTCGTAGATCTCCTCGAATTCTAACTTTGAACTTCCATAATTCTTCTTTGAAACCCGTTCTAAAATTATTGCTCCGATGTTAGATGCTATATAAAAAGGTTGTCGAAATTCCCACGTTAAGGATTCTTGGCTCGCTTTTATAAAATATTGAGAAGCCTTGCTGTATTTTCGCTCATTTAGGGCAATTTTCGCTAAGCTTTCGGCAGCCGCAGCCCGTACACTAATTTCCTTATGGTTCAGAAGTTTGTTCAATGGACGATGAGTGGGGCTTAAAAACATGAAGGGGACGGAAGAATCGTTATGCCCTTCTATCTTTCCCAGAGATAGGGCAGCCGCAACAAGAACCTCTGCATTTTTCTCTTTTTTAATTAAACTAATCAAAGGTTTGGTCGCATTCTTATTCTGTAAAGCACCCAAGGCGTGGGCTACTTCTTCCCTGACCTGATAATTCTCATCTCCCAATATTTCAATTAGAGGCTCGAGTGCATTTACATCGCCCAATTTGCCAAGTGCATTGGCAGATGTTTCTCGGATTTCCGGACTTGGATCCTTCAACCGATCAATGAATTGTCTTACCGTGGCTGGATCCTTGATATCGCTTAGAGCAGATGCACACGCCCTTCTAACATAACTATCTTCATCATTTAGAACTCGGAGTAAAGGATCGATAATTTCAGGAGATTTCGTCTGACCCAGTGAAAGAACCGCGTACTGGCGATGTCTGGGATTTTCGGAGTCCAACAATTGTACAAGAGGGGCAATAATGCGTTTGTCATTTTGCCCAAGGGGGCCTAAAGTCAATATAGCCATTTGAATGACAGCTTCATCAGTTTCTGAAGCGAGAAGATCAATAATAGGTTCAATTGCACGGGGATCACCTAAATTCGATAGTGCTACCAATGCATTGACACGTACTTGTGAGCTATCATCCTCGGTACATTCTATTAAAGGAAAAAGTGAGTTTTTATCTTCAATCAGACCCAAGGCCAATACTGCCGCAGCCCTGATTTCGTCGTGGGGATCTGCAAGAATTTTTATAAGGGGACGAACCGCCAGCACCGTTCTAAATTCGGAAAGCGACTTGATGGCCGCCAATTGAACGTCGACATCCTCATCTGCAATTGCATTGATAATGGGATTTACAATTTCATCGGTGGCTGGTTGGACACTTAAGGATAAAATCGCGGCCTCGCGTATGCGTGGATGTTCATCCAATAATAATGAGAGAAGAGGGGCGACTATTGACTCGTCGTCGTAAATCATTCCTAATCGCTTGATTGCGAAAAGCTTTACATCGACATCTGGGTTTTGAATTTGACTTAATAAAGTTGAAACTTGCTGGCTCATAGATTCACGTTACCATCCCTTGGTGGTAGTATTTGAATTTGCTATAAACAATTATTGGTGCAACATGGTATAAAGGTTTCCACTATGCATGGCAAACCTTTTTATTGTTAACAACAACCAAATTTATTTATATGTAATATTCTATAATATCTAATGATTAAGCAGCGACAAGTTCATTATCGATAAATTTAAAGGAAATATTGGGACTTTTCTGCCTTTTCTTCTTTGGGATTAATATCTTAAAATTATTAATTGACTTCAATTAATTAACCTAAGGCAAATTATTTAGAAAATGGGGTATTGAATATTATATGGGATTATTTCGATCCATTAAACGAAAATCTGTTGGGAACACCATCAAACTTTGTCCAAAATGCGAAAAACCAACGATCACGCGCACAACAATGGGCCAATTCATGAATATGGATATATATACATGCAGTAACTGTGATTATCAAGGATCATTTTTCATAGAATTTGAATTACCCGCCGATGAACTAGAACCAGCATTAAATGAAGAAGAAGATTTGAAGAAAAATAAATAAATCCCAAAGAATAAAGTATTTTTGTTCTATGATTTTTGATTTTGGCATGCACATTTGGGATTTATATTGATTTTTATCTTGGTAAAGTCCCCCGAATCAAGGCTAACCATTAGAAGTGTATTTAATAATCGCTCTTTCATCCCCAGTAAACCCTTAATGACTTCATTGGCTTCAAGGGATCCCAACACACCACATGTCGGTGACATTACAGGAATAGGCGCAGCATCCTTCTTTTTCGGCGGTTCTCCAAAGATACAGCGGTAACAAGCAGACTGCCCGGGAATGATGGAGAGGATCTGACCCTCAAATCCTGAAATTCCCGCAATAGTGGTGGGAATTTTATATTGAATTCCTAGGTCGTTTATTAAGAATTTTGTTTCAAAATTGTCGGAAGCATCAACCAGGTAATCCACATGATATTTTTCCAAATAAGTCGGTGCATTTTCACGAGTTAACCATTCTTCTATAATGATTATGTTAACATTTGGGTTGAGGGCATGCAATCGGTGTTTCGCCAGAATTGCCTTTGATTTACCCACATCCTCTGTAGAATAAAGAACTTGTCTTCCCAAATTCGAGAGGGAAACAGTATCTGTCTCGAAAACAATAAGAGTACCAACCCCTGCTGCCGTTAGATAAAGAGCAAGGGGAGATCCCAATCCACCTGCACCCACCTGTAATACCGTTTTTGTGGCTAGCATCTGTTGGTTCTTCTCACCAATTGTTAGTATTTGACGCTGATAACGTTCTTTTTCATCATTTGATAACATTATACTTATCCAAATTTGACAACATTTTAATTTATCCCTCTTCTTTTTAATAAATTATCTGAATTAAGAACCTCGAAAAGAAGGTATCACAATGGTAAAACAAGATCAATATCTGGAAATTCGCAAAATTGGGAAGCGGGGAACGATTTTTTCCTTCTATGAACCCAAGATGGGAGATACCACCATTTCTTATTTGATTGAAACCACCAACTATGTGTTTTTAATCGATACATTCTTGGGATCTAAATCCATGGGCTGTATTAAGGATTATTTAAAAGAGAAGAACCTTACACAGAAAAAGATGATAATATTCATAACACATGGCCATTGGGATCATTATTGGGGCAATGCCTTCTTTCCCGATGTTCTAATCATTGGACAAAATCTATGTCACACAAAGATTCTCACCGATGGGGAAGCAAAATTAGAGCAATATCATGATTTCGCAGAAGGAGAAATCAAGATTATCCCACCACAAATAACATTCCAGAGCAGACTGAAGTTTCCCGAGGAAAAATTGGAATTTTATCATACTTCTGGTCATACTTCATGCTGCGCAAGTTGTTATGATTCACTTGATGATGTCCTAATTGTGGGAGACAACATTGAGGATCCTATCCCATATTTGATGGCCGAGGATTTGAAGCAGTATATCACTACACTGGAAAATTATGTCAAGCAAAATCCGAAAGTAATAATTCCCGGGCATGGTAAAGAACATGATAATTTGGATCTCACAATCAGCAATCTTGAATATATACGAAATGTATCTCAAAATGCTGTGGATTTCACCGAATTTACGAAGGACCAAATTCTATTGCATGCTGTAAATATGAAATTTTTGGGAAATCTTGCGAAGGAAGAACATAACCAGGACATGGCAGTACAATATTTTCAGAGTGGATTGAACGCATTGAAGCAGAAGAATTTGGAAGAACACCAAAATATGTTCGAGGAAATGGAAAACCTCCTGCAATCCCTATAATGCAAGTAAAAATGATAGAATTTTAAATTGTAAAAATCCAAAATTTTTTTGCGAAACTTCCACTAACATCCTTTGATGAATGAATACCCCAAAGATCTCGCATCAGGTTCTGAAAAGGACGAGATCGAAGAGGAAAATACTGAAAATCATGAAAATGAGGAAAAAAAGATCGATGAGAAAGAAGAGATCGAAGTAGAAATTATTCCCGCGACCCTTGCAATTCCTCAAAAAACAGTCGATATCCTCAAAAATTACTCTATTTGTTCGGAATGCTTAGGAAGACAATTCTCCTACCTCGGTACAGCTACGGATAATAGTAAGCGTGCCTACGCAATTTTATTATCCCTAACCATGGAAACCCATGCCGCTTTGAAAGCCGAATCTGTGCAGAAGAAATTCACACTTTTTGACTATACACCCCAAGAACTCTTAGAATTACTCGCATTACGAACGCAATTTTATCCCGCGTTAAAATCTCTTCAGGATTATTATGCAAAATTCGAAGATACCGAGAAAATCAAAGAATTGAAAGATAAATGGGACAAGCACGATTGCGAACTCTGTAAAAACCTACTGAAAGAAGATACTATCAAGAAAATCTGCAGTGAGATTGAGGATGAAGTTGCAGAATACGATTTTGAAAATTTTCTAATTGGGACGTATTTAAACCCCATAATAACCAATAAAGAGGAGGATATCCGAGCGAGATTAAGTATTGCAAATGGAGAATCCTTTAAGGCAAATCTGAATCGATTAATTGGAAAAGAATTACAGATACGCTTCGATAAACCCACAAAATTTCAAAAACCCGATTTGCAAATAATGATTGATTTACGGGAAAACATATCCCCAACATACGAACTTCAACCCAAGGCGCTTTATCTCGAGAGTAAATATAAGAAATTTACTCGGGAACTCCCCCAAACACATTGGCATTGTCCTGAATGCCGAGGAAGAGGAATTCACTACAAAACTCACGAAATTTGTAAAATATGTCATGGAACCGGGGATCTGCATGCAAGTTCCATCGAAGATTTAATCGGCGAACAGATTCTAAAAGTTACTTATGGTGAAAAAGCCCTCCTACATGGAGCAGGTCGTGAAGATTTAGACGCCCGTTGTCTTGGAACAGGCCGCCCATTTATTATGGAAATAAAAAAATCACGGAAAAGGCAAATAGATTTGGACAAATTGCAATCTTCCATTAATTCCATGTATGGATCGCAAATTTATGTGGAGAAGTTCTTCATATCCTCCAAAAAAGCAATTGTAGATTATAAAAAGGGTTCAGAATTCTCTGAAAAATCATATAATGCATTGGTATATTTAGAACAACCGATTTCACTGCAATATTTTCAAGAAAAATTGAAAATTGTTCAATCAAAAATGGTGAATCAAGTAATCAATCAAAGAACACCTCTTCGTGTTGTCCATCGCAGGGCAGATAAAACCAGAAAAAAGAAAATTATTGAAATAACCGGGAAATATGTTGATTCTCGACATAGTTTCTTCAGTATTCGTGCTCAAGGGGGAACCTATATCAAAGAGCTAATTTCGGGTGATAATTTTCGAACTTCTCCCTCCATTGCAGGAATATTTGACTTAGTAATGACCTGTGTTGAACTAGATGTTATTAATATTCAAAAGGCGTAAGTTCTTATGGACTTTTTTCAATATTAAATTGCCATGCCCCTTATCGAAGTGATCGCTGTTGTATTAGCGATTATTGGTGGAATTATTCTAATATTAATCGATTCGTATCACCATTTAATACGAATCCATGAATCCTTGATCTCAGGGATCACCATAAGTTATTTCTTTCTGGTCGTTTTACCCGAAATATCTAAGGGAATGCCTGAATATCCATTGCACTTAACCAATTTTGAATATCTATTTGTTCTCCTTGGCTTTGTAACCATCCATGTGTCGGAAAAATTAATTCTTCAAAAGGTAGAAAATAACTCCCAGAAACGAATGCGTGAATTAGTTCAGATGGAAAAAAATCTGGAAATAGTGGAACACAACATGATCCATCTCATTTCTGATGAATTAAAAAATGAAAATCACGACGAAGCAATTCTAAAGGAATTGGCCGATACAGCAGTACAATTACATAATCAAGAAAATTCGGTAACGCAGGAAATTCTTGAACAAAAGGCTAAGATTACGCTCCATATTAATAAAGATCTCGATGAATTACGCTGGATCACTCAATTTATTTATCATTTTCTCATCGGAATATTGCTAATTTCTCTATTATTGATTGAAATAATCTCTGGAATACTTTTCTTCATGTTTGCTGGCTCTATGGCCTTGATAACCAATAGATCAAAAAAAAGGAATATTTTCTCGGATCTTGATATTGAAATAGAAACGCACGAAGTAACCAGCAAATGGAGGCATGTTCTGTCAGGCGCGGCACTTTTTGGGGTCATTTTTGGAATCATTTTGGATCTTGTATTTTCGTTAAATTTAGAGCTCATATATCAAATATTTTCGTTCTTAAGTGGAGTTATCCTTTACATCATCATTCGTAAAGAGTTTCCGGAAAAAGAGAAGGGAAAACCCATGTTATTTTTGTTGGGAGTCCTCGGATTTACTTTATTCGTTTTAGTTTTTAACCTTATTGAGCATAGATTGTTGTAAGATTGGTAATTTTTTCACCTACAGTTGAGAAAATATTTATTAAAAATTTAAAAAGTCTCCGATATAGAGATGAACATGGACCTAGAAACCCTAGTATTTGAAAAAGAAAAAAATATCGCAATCATCAAATTTAATCGCCCAAAAATTCTCAATGCAATCAATTTTCGAGTAATGGAAGAACTCAATCAAGTTATTGATGATTGTGCGAATGATGATGAAATTCGTGTGGTTATTATTACGGGAGAGGGAAAAGCATTTGCAGCAGGGGCAGATCTTAAAGAACTTGAGAAATGTGGACCTGAAGAAGCTAAAGCAGCATCAAAACGTGGAATAGATGTTTTTCGCAAGATTGAATTATTAAACAAACCAGTAATTGCTGCCATAAATGGATTTGCTCTTGGTGGTGGTTGTGAATTGGCCATGGCTTGTGATATTCGTATTGCGAGTGAAAAAGCGAAATTTGGTCAACCTGAAATCAAACTTGGAATCATTCCCGGTTTTGGAGGAACCCAACGGCTCACTCGATTAATCGGTCGAGGTCGATCAAAATTGCTGAATTTTACGGGTGATATGATCAACGCTGAAGAAGCCCAACAATATGGCTTAGTTGATAAATTAGTCACTCCTGAAGAATTAATGGTGTTTTGCATTAGTTTAGGGGCTAAAATCTCTGCTCTTTCTCCGTTGGCCATGAAAGCTGCAAAAACAGCAATTAATCAGGGTATTGAAATGGATATCGATAAGGGTATGGCGCTTGAGAATCAACTGTTCGCTGATTGTTTCAGCACCGAGGATGCTAAAGAGGGTATCCAAGCCTTTTTAGAAAAGCGACATGCAAATTTCACCGGTAAATAAGAACGCTCGAATAAGTCTTATAGTTACTTGTATTTTTTTTTTTTTTATGTAATATTTACATCTTACTTTTCGCTTCTATTTACTGATTTTCCCCAATATTTCGCCGTTATCAGAATTAACCCAAATTTTTAAGGGAAAACAAAGATATTTCGATTTGTTTATGCCCAAGTGCAAATTTTATCGAGAATGTCAATCTCAAGCCGTAACACAAATGCAACACACAAATATGCCTCTATGTAAGACACATTTCCTGCGTTATATGGAATCCCGAGTAATGAAGACCATTGAAACCTATAAGCTTATCAATTTTCAAGATCCTGACGAGAAAGTACTTGTCGCTGTCAGCGGGGGAAAGGATTCACAAACCTTACTCACAATTTTACACCAAGTGCTGAAGAATAAGGTTCCAATGGAAGCCCTTTACATAGAAATTGGAATATCCCCTGATTCATATTCCCATGATTCTGAGAAAGTGGCAAAACAATTGTGTGATGATTTAGGTGTCCCCTTTCATGTATTAAATGTTCATGATCGTGTGGGTTATGATATGGATAAAATCCACCAATTGGGGAAGATTCTCACCAGAGGGAAATCTCGAAGTAAAAATAAGCGATTTCGAGGTGAATGCTCTTATTGCGGACTGTTTAAACGATATTATATCAATTTTTTTGCGATCCATAATGGGTTTACAAAAGTCGCCACCGGTCATAATCTAACCGATGAAGCCACCCAATTGCTCTCAAATTTTTTTAGCGTTGACACAGAACTCATGAGTCGAGCAGGTCCAAGTACTTCACGTGGAGTGGAGGGTCTAGTGGACCGAATTAAACCTTTGTTTTATATTTACGAAACTGAACTCATTCTCTATTCCTATTACGGAAATGTGCCACATCTTCCTACAGAATGTGCCTATGCGGGAGATTCTCCGATGATCCGAGTCAAACGGTCATTGGAAAAAGTCGAATCGTTTCGAAGAGGAACTATGATGAACATGGTAAGGGATTTTCAGAAACAATTAAGGCCTATACTGTCCAAAACTATCCCCGAAGAGAAACAGGCAGTTAACAAGTGCAAAAAATGCGGGATGACCACTTACCTGGAAGTTTGCTCGTTTTGCAGAACAGAAAATCGCTTACGGGAAGATTTGCAGAAATATCATATTATCGAAGAATCTTAATCATTAACTGTAGTAAATTTCAAAAAGAATTTGTTTAAATTTTTCCCAAGAATCGAATCTCTGCAGTTGATTATTTACTGTGAAGCAATTTCGGTCAACAAATTCAATTAAAACACGAAATTCATCCTGGGTATTCATTAATGAAAGATCGAGTGAGTATGGAGCTTCAATTTGTATCTCCGCCGAATTAAATCCCTTGGAACTAATATCCAGTTGTAATTTTTCTTCTAGATTCTCTATTAGAGAAAGAATTTGCTCATCATTTCTGAGGGGTTCATAGCTGTGATTTATAATTTCCTTCATTTTTTGTATAATGATTTCCATGCAATCGTTTATTGAATCTACTTTTGAAATATGTAACGAGTCGGAAGTCCGGGTAGTGGCAAAATCAGGGAGTTGTTCCCACACATGGGCGTATTTTCTAATGGTAGGATAGATCATTTTGTTAATTTCTGTAGAAAGTGCTCCATGAATTACTTTAGGTTTAGGTTTGGGACTTTCATTTTTGAGTGATTGGGCTAATTTCATCAAAGCTTGATTTTCAAGAAATGTAATCCGAGACCGATTGATATAATTATCGGGGGTAATTAAGCAGGGTAAAATAGATGCTCCCGTTTCAAGATGTAATTTGATCACACTCTGGGGGGTATGGAGGAGGTAGGGAAATTTTCCATCCCAAAATGGAACCCGAAGTTGCTTTTTTGTTCCAAAATCATGAAAAAGAACCACGATATGATTTTTTTTAAGATGTCTCTCCAAAAATGGCGATATTTTGGCATAGGATGTGCTGGCATAAAGGTAGACGTGATCAAATCCATTTCGGTTTGTGTATTCATAAGTTACCAAATGCGGAGTGTAGATTACGGTCGCAACAGTATACTTTTTTGGGTGTTTCATCAAAGCATAGAGGACATGGACTAACTGACCTAAATGTGCCACTGGGATGATTACACCTTGTTTTTTTGCTAATTCACGATCTAGTAGATGGATATTTTCATAGGTGATAAACTGATCTACAGGAAGATCAATATTAATTGGTAATCCGTTCAAAAAATCTAAGAATAATTTACCCATATATGCACAATGGGATAAGTAAAGCTTTCTAATTTGTCTCGAGGATTTAATGGATGGATAGAGAGCATGAAAAGATTGTTCCACCTTCATACGATTAGATGTTGAGAAATATAAGAATAATTGTCCCAAGAATCCTGCGATACCTTCACGGATGGAAAGAGGTACCCAAGAGACAAGGCGATATAGTCTAAAACGCATATAAACCTTCAAGAACCAAAAAATATATCCGAAAGAATCAATCCAACTTGTTCCCGCATTTACTGGTGGGGCCTTTGAATCGTGGATATTTCGATCAGCATAAAATATATGGGTCATCGGGAAACATCAGCAATATGTTCATGGCATATAATAATGGTTCTTAATCATCGGAATCTTCATCAAAATCTTCATTAAATTCTTCGTCGTCGAAGTTTTCTTCTTCAAAATTCCCGCTAGAACTACTGTCTTGATCAGTATCCACAGAATCCATTTGAGTGTCTTGTTCCTCCTCAAACTTTATTCGTTGACTCTCTATTACCTCGAGTTCCCTTTCCCTCAGAATAATTTGCTGCCGATCCTCATCACTCATTTGACTTATTTGCTCTAACTCCTCTTGTCGTTGCTGAATTTCAGCCAATTTTTCTTTATCATAAATTTCTCCGATGAGGAGTTCACCACTTCTAATAATTTCAGCATTTTGAAGAATACGCTCCAGAGCATCTGTGAAATCCTCCAGACTTTTAAAAATTTCTTCTAATCCTTCTACGGAATCTTCTTCGGAATTACTTTCTAAATTGTCTTCTATATCTCCCCTTAGTTCTCCTGCTACCTCTAAGGGGTCATATCCTATTGCAAAATTAAAAAGAAACTCTTTAGGTCCAACTTTAGTGGTAAATTGCTCGGTATGAAGATTGAACTGACCTACTTTAAAATCTGGAACTTCTTCCACATCATCCAATATAATGAGATATTGTTGAATGCGCTTACCTACATAATCTTTGAGTTTATCTGATGAATAATAGGCCCCAATTTCATAGTTTTCCACAAACAACATTCCAAATGACAAGTTATGTTCCCAACAAAATGATTCGATTGCATCGCACAATGTATCAGATATAGTTTGGTTACCTAGTAGTGGTTGGGAAAACGCCGATATAACGGTCATCGGTTTATAAATTGAAGTATGAAACACTACTGGGGTAATCTTAGATGCTTTCATACTTGGTATTATCCCTGAGATGAATCGGTCCTCCACTTCTGGAAACTTTACGGGACCATCGTAGTCAGGATCAATTTTGTGAAAGAAGAGATAGATTTGAACATTATCACAAAATTCCAGACAGTTGTTAAAAATTCGGGTAAAATATTCAACGCTCTCGTCAACTTTATCTATATCTTGTGCATCAATTATGTAATAGAGATACTTAATACCTTGAAAATGCATCAAAGGATTTTGCAAATAGGAATTTCTATACATTGATTGGCCCCCAAAGTCCCATATTAGAAGTTCCCGACCCAAAAAATCGATGCTCGTACGATCTACACCTGTGGTGGGAAGAATATAAGAGAAGGCTTCGAATTCGTATAGCAAGGTTTTAACGATAGAAGTTTTGCCGGCGTTACCTAAGCCAAATAAAGCAATTTTAGAGGGTAATTCTCGTGGTTTGGGAGGGGTTATCATAAAGGGTCAACCAATTAAACATGTGCAAATAATTGCGTTATTTAGATCTTGATTTCGAATCTTAAATATGTTTATGATGGGGTCTTGGAAATGATATCTAAAGCGCTTTAAAAGGCCCATATTTATCCCACAACTTTCCAAATTCCCAATAGGAAGTAAATTTTTATCGAAAGAAGAATTGGGTGAAATTATGAGTGACAATTCCACTGAAAAATTTTCAAAACGTGTTGAAAACTATAAAAAATATCGCCCCCACTATCCCATCGAAGTAATTGAAGAACTTAACACTTATATACATAAGAGAAAAGGTCTCAAGGTTGCAGATATCGGATCAGGAACCGGAATATTTACTGAACGCCTATTAGAAGCGGGTTTTGAAGTGTATGCTGTGGAACCGAATGAAGAAATGCGCAAATCTGCTGAAAAAGATTTATCCCATAATCCAAATTTTCATAGCATTAATGGAACTGCAGAAAATTCAACGCTATCTGAAGAATCTATTGATTTAATTACGGCAGCTCAATCATTTCATTGGTTTTCACCAGAACCTACCATTAAGGAATTTCAAAGGATTCTCAAACCGGAGGGTTTAATCGCTTTCCTCTGGAACGAAAGAGATAATAGTGCATCCTTATTCTTAAAAGAATATGATCTATTGTTACGTGAAACGTGCCCTGGTTATGAATCATCGCCTCATATGAAGATTGGAAAGCAGAAAATATTAAATTATATAGAGGAAATTTCATTAGAAGAATTCCACTTTTCTAACTTTCAAGAATTTGATCACGAAGGGTTTATTGGGCGAGTATTATCTTCTTCTTACACGCCACTCCCAGATTCTCCCGAATATGATTCATTTATTACAAAAATCACCGAATTATTTAACAAACACCAAGAAGATGGTAAGGTAAAAATTCAATATAACACCCATCTCTATTTAGGCCGGGTTTTACTCCCCAATTTCATGTAAAAGGAGCTATTTTCCTCCTATTTTTTTCCTAAATTTTCTCTAAACACTCTAATCTCTCTCTAAACTCTCAAAATTCTCTACTTTTTCTTAAGCAAATGCAATAACTAAAAATTAATGCAAAGTCGTCTTAGCTCACCTATTATGAATTCTGAAAATTTTGAAGATCAGATAATCAATCTTGACTTTCTGCAAGAGTTTGTGGATGCACCAAGTCCAACCGGCTCAGAAGAACCTGCACAAAGGTTATATCGAGCCTATCTCAAGGATATTGCCGATGAAATTCACACCGATGTTCTAGGAAATGTTGATGCGGTACTAAACCCAAGCGGATCTCCTCGAATTGTCTTGATGGGGCACGTAGATGAAGTGGGATTACAAGTTCGCTATATTTCCGATAAGGGTTTTATATATTTTAATGCTCTGGGAGGGTTAGATGCACATCTGCTTCCAAGTAAAAGGGTTACAATTTTGACCAAATCTGGGGAAATTTTTGGAGTAATTGGAAAGAAAGCAATTCACTTACAAGAAAGTGAGGAACGAACAAAGGTCATCAAAACTAAAGACCAATATATCGATATCGGGGGCCGGTCACGCGAAGAAGTAGAAAAAATGGGAATAAACATCGGAGATCCAATTGTTTTTAATGATAAATTCGCTTACATAGGAAATAATGGAGATGTCGTGAGTCGATGTTTCGACGATAAAGTGGGGGCCTTCATTATTGCAGAAATATTGCGCCATTTAAAGAATGAAAACATTTCTATATCCATCCACGCTGTTTCGAGTGTACAAGAAGAAATTGGAACCCGGGGTGCAATAGTCTCTACGTTTGGAATAAATCCTGATATTGGTATTGCCTTTGATGTTACCCATTCCAGTGATACACCAGGGATTAAAGAGTCGGATTTTGGTATTAAGAAGCTTGGTGGAGGTCCTGCCATCGCTCGAGGTCCCAATGCTAATCCAAAATTATTCGATCTCATGGTCGAAACTGCTAAAGAAGAATCCATTCCATTACAAATTGGTGCCTATCCCGGCCCCACAGGTAATGATGCGCGTTCTATCCAAATGTCCCGGGCAGGTGTTGCAACGGCAGTTATTGGTATTCCAAATCGCTATATGCATTCAATGACCGAAATCGTTAATTTGAATGATGTAAATATGATTGTCAAACTTATTGTGGCCGTCATAAAAAAGATCACGCCAGAAACTTCGTTTATTCCGGAATAGCCAAATATCCCAGAATTACCAAAATAACCATGCAAACCATTTAAAGTGATAATAATGTCAGAATCCCACAAAACTAACCGGAAATTGGATGAAAAATTCCTAGAATCATTCCTCAATGCACCAAGTGTATCAGGGTATGAACAACCAGCCCAACGCTTGTTTAGTCAATATGTGCAACCATTTGTTGAGAGTGTGAAAACCGATATAATGGGAAATGTGATTTCCACAGCCAATTCTTCTGGATCACCCAGTATAATGCTTGCAGGGCATTGTGATGAAGTCGGACTCCAAATTCGATATATCTCTGAAAAGGGTTTTCTTTATTTTAATAGTGTTGGAGGGCTAGATGCCCACTTGCTTCCGGGAGCTCGGGTTAAAATTCTGGCCAAAAACAATCCCATAAGTGGAGTTATTGGTAAAAAAGCGATTCATTTACAAGACGTAAAAGAGCGGCAAAAGGTAATTCCACTCAAAGATCAATATATCGATATCGGGGCGCGCAATCGAGAAGAGGTTGAGGAATTAGGTATCCAAATCGGAGACCCTGCTATTTTTGACTACTACTATTCTCCAATAGGATTGAACGGAGATATTGTAAGTCGATGCTTCGATGATAAAATTGGTGGTGTTATCGTGGCTGAAATAATGAAAAGATTGAAGGGACAGCAATTCCAGGCATCAGTTTACGGAGTTTCTACTACTCAAGAAGAGGTAGGTCTGCGGGGAGCGAAAACAAGTGCCTTCAGTGTGGATCCAGCCATTGCATTGGTGTATGATGTAGACTTTGTAATGGATACGCCTAGTTCGGATGAAAAAAGCCACGGTAGGGTGAAATTGGGCGGAGGACCAATCGTTGCCACAGGTCCGAATATGAATCCAATTTTATTCGATTTGATTGTAAAAACCGCAAAAGAAATGGAAATTGCAATCCAAATTATAGCAGAACCTCGAGGAACGGGAACAGATGCAACTGTTATTCAACTTTCTAAGTCAGGGGTGATTGTTGGTTTGTTTGGTATTCCAAATAGGTACATGCATAGTTATTCAGAAATTGTCAATTTGCAGGATGTTGAAGAAATTATTTGTTTATCGGTTGAGGTTATTAAACGGATTACTCCAGAAATGAGTTTTATCCCAGAGTAACTCATCAAAGTTCTCTTTTTTAATCTTCTCAAATTAATCGAATGATTAAGTAAAGTATTTCAGTATCAAATCAGTATATTTTCATTGTTGGAAATGGGTAAAGCAAAGAAGAAAAAAAAAGCATTTGCCAAAGCTGAATATCGATCTTTATTAATGAAATTTCGAAAGGGACTAAATCTAATAACCACTTACGAAGAGTTTGAAAAAATGAAGAAAGGTTTGATCAAACTCTATGAGGCTACGAAAAAAACCCCTGCTTTGCTTGAATTGGACCCAATTCGAATTGAAATACTAAAAATATGTAATCTAAACCTTCAATTTTTAAATTTGGATGAAGATGTCTGGCAGTTTTTTTCTCAAGGGAAGATAGAAGAGGCCTATGAATTGGTAATCAACGGCTACGCTACGATGAACAGCCATCCAGATAGGAATCTAATTCAAGACTGGGTGAGAAACACACTTCACACTTCCTTGGAGAAAATTGCAAATATTGAAAGCTCGAAGAAAAAACCTGTAAATGACAAACAGCAACTTAGTGAAAGTGAATCTGTGAATACTATGATGCAAATTCAATTATTTCCAAATAAAAGCCCAGTGATCGGTGATAATCCGCTTAAGAGAGGGAGCACTACTCCATTTCCCGCAGCAAATACAACACCACAAGGTAACTATGGAGATACACCAACAATTAATCCCAATAATCCTGTGGGGGCTTCACTAAAGCCACCCAACAGAACAGAAAAAACCCGAATATTGTCTACAGATGATAAATTCGAAACAATGTTTAACCCCCAAATATCACAAGATTTTCCACAAATAGAAACAAACGTTAATCCTTTTGAACGAACAGAAGCCAATAAAACAAGATCAAACCCCATTAACACCTTCTGGGTTCGACATAAAAATCTAAAGCAAAATATTACCACAGATAAAGAAATCCTCAAAAAAAAGAAAGAAAAGGAAGATTCTAAGTAATTATAACTTAATTTCCTTATTTACTGGAGGATTTCATGCATTCCCCACAATATAGTAAGGATTAATTGATTTTTCGTTAATTTAGAGAGAGGCTTAGATTCATTATCTGTAGGAATTGAATCTCCATCCCCAGAAATTCTATTATTTATTAGATCGATAGCTTCGGTGAAGTTTTGGTTTTCAATCAATTGGTGTACCGATTTTACGAATTTCGCATCTTTGTGGCCGGAAAACTGATTATAATGTAATAGAAGAGTATTAGACCAGAAAAGCAGTTTCGTCCAATCATCGAGATCTTTGTAATTCGGGTCAGAAGGTTTCGATTTAATCATAATGGATATATTTTCTATAATATCTGATTCTTTTTCGCCGGAATCCATAACTGAAGAAAGATCAGCAATGGAATCTAGTGAATAAATGGGAAAATTATAATTTTTTTTTGAAATCACATGTAATAATATCATGCGGAGGATAAGTAAAATAGTGTAGGAAAAATCAATACAAAATCGCTTTTTAGAATCGGCTTTCTCCAAAAACTGTTTTAAATGGGTGAGGAATCCAGAAATTTTACCGGAATTGTATAGGGATAATAATTTTTCCACTTCATAACGTTTTTGCGTAGAAAAATTTTCTTGTTGGAGAATAATCTCCAAAACAGCCCGAAAAGTTAGATATTCTGGAACAGGTAGCGTTTTTTCGAAATCGACACCAATGGGAGAATTATAATCGGCCAAATTTAATTGGATTTGTTGAATGTAATGCGATGATAAATTTTTCGTTAAGGTACTTTTCGATGAATCTCGTTGACTTTTTGATTCTCCAATAGCAAGGATTTTCCCTTCCTCCATTGCTTTTTTTAATTCTTCATCCATTCGGTATGCACCTATTCATATTAAATTGATTTCAATTATTTTTTCTTAACTAAAATTTCAGCGATCTCTGCCATATCTTGTTTTTTTTGGGCTCTTAGTTTCCTTTTTTCTAATTTCAATATAGCAGGATCGACCTCTTTCAAAATTTCCAAACATTTACAATTCGGTAGTCGCTTTATTGGTTCAAAATAGAAAGGAACTTCAAATCGAAAATCGATTTTTAACAATCCGGAGGATATCTTAACATCCGAAGGGAGAGGCATTAGCACTTGGCGTACTAAATTCACCATAAGTCCTGCTACTACTTGACTCGTGTATACAACACTGGGTTCAGGTTTCTGAATACAAGATGTTTCTTCCAGCAATTCTGTATCTTGAATTGCTTGGGGAAATATGCAATTAATACAAGGAGTTTTCCGCGTCAAAATGCCTGTTTGACCACCAATCCAAGAAATACCGCCATGAATCATAGGAATATCATGGCGAATGCAGTAATAATTCAAAATTTTTCGTACGGATATTAAATCCACACAATCTATAATGACGTCCACGTTCCGCATTATAGTCTCAATGGTATCCTCTTCTATTCTATCATCAACCCCGATTACAAAAATCGATGAGTTCCGCTCTTCTAATCGTTCAGCCAAAACTTCTGCTTTATTTTTCCCAATATCAGCTTCACAAAATAGAGATTGACGATTAAGATTATGGGCTTCAATTAAATCAAAATCATATATTTTGATGGTTCCGATTCCAAGTCCGCTTAAACCTAAACATACATGATTTCCCAAGGCCCCAGCACCAACAACTGCCACTGTTGCTTCGGATAATTTGGTTTGATCCCATCCCGGGATCCTTTCCTGCCTATCATATTTAATTTCGACCATTTTAGAATAATTCACTCCAAATTAGATTTTTTTTCCGTTTTTTTTTTTTTTCTTTCTTTCTTTTGTTGAAACTTTCCCAAAGGTAATTTTTTCTGCCAAGATTATCCGAATTTCTTTCCTTAACTCCGAATCATCCCAATCTTCTGTAATCGGATCAATCACCTTAATTATTGCTTCTTTATTATATATTTTTCCCGTTGGGATTTGTGTAGAAATCACCCCATAGACATCCCTGTGAACATTTACGGTCATTCCGTAAACATATTTTACGGGAATTCCCTTCCATTTCCGATAATTTGCCGTGTCTGCTAATAAAATTTGCTGATTATTTCTATCTGTTCCTGAGAAAAATACTGAAAAGTCTGCATGACTATGATTCCACCCTAACACGGTGAGATTGTTTGCACGAATAGTGGGAATAATTTCTAAAATGGCAGTTTCCTCCACAAAAACCGAAGCCAAACCCACATTTTGAGATGGAATTAAAATATCTTGTATGTTATGATCAGTACCCACCGAGAGGGAATAAACCTCCACCTTATTTTGAGTAATGGAAAAAACTTCCTGTGCTAAAATGAATATTTTCTCCAGGGCCATCCCGGTTATATGTATCTCATCAATAGGGCTGAAATCTTGGATATAATCTAAGGGATCCTCGCTAGGATTGAAAAATTCATCTCTCGGAGAAGATTTGGATGAGGGTAGATTTAATAATTGTTCCAGTGAATCACCCACAATAACTTCTTTTTTCGACATTTAATTCCTCCATTCCTTATTTCTTAAGATATCGGGAGTATTGCTTTGTTCCCAAATGCCCGTTTGCTGGACTCACATGACGATTATAGCCTGTTATTAATATCTGAACTGATTGCCTTATCAAACTATTGATATTATTGGCAAAACGTAAACGATTGAAGACTTTCTGCTCCTTGGAATTATAAAATGACCCCATGCAAATTTTTTGCCCAAAATAATAACTATCCCGATACACAAAAGGATGCTCGTAAATTCCATCAACCCCTTCGGCAATTACTTCGGGATTGTCTAAATGAAGACTAGAGTCAATTCGAATGGCAATTGTGCATGGAGGCATTTGGTAGACCAAATTATCGAAGTGGATTTCATAGGGGGGTAAAAAACGGATGGCTGCCAAGGATTTTTCCTTGGTTCTGACCAAGGACTTCATGACAAATATTACATGATTTTCTGTTAAATTCCCGATATCTTGGGCTGGAATCTTCTCGTACAAATCAATGATTGTTTTGTTGTCTCCCACTACTTCTTTTAGGTGTTGATGGTAAACAGCCAGTATTTCTTTCAGACGCCCTTCAAAGTTCAATCCCTTTGATGAACTGAAGATAATACCGTTGAAAATAATTATATTCTCAGATTGGAGCAGATTGAGCAATTTTTTTCTCAAGGGATCGTCCACTCTATCCCCCAATTCAATGAATTGATTTAGCGAGATCATGGGATGGAGTTGATGTATTCGATTTTCTTTTATGAAACTCACAGAGTTGTGCGGGGTTAAAATTTCCCGTATCTCTTCGGATAGGCTTTTCATGGAATTCGGCACTCGCTAATCTCACATTTGATCAAAAAATAATTCTCATTACTCTTTAGGAGCGTGTCTTTACAAATTTTTTGTTTACAAAACTAAAAATAATCCGATTTTTTTTGAATGGAATATTATTTATTTCATATGATAACCCTTTCAACTCGGACATCGTGGCAAAAAACTGAGACTCGCATTGATTTAGTCTCCATGAAGGATATTCTTTATCCCTACCCTATGATTGAACAGAAGTTCTTTGATGATCTAACCAAATTGTGTAGGTCCCATGAGAATTACTATGTTGAAATGGGATTATTGAGCGTGTTAGGTGAAGAAAAGCAAAATTTGAACCCGGATACCTGGATTTTAATCTGGGCTTTGGATTTTAAAGATCGAATGTTCCAATTATTGGTGGATAGAAATGCAGTCCACAAAGGAAAGGGTGCGATTGCGGCTATTGGTCCACCGGATCTTTCCGAATTCTTCAGTAAAATGAAATATAATGCAATTTTACCCCTATTAACTCTTATTAACACTCCTGAAAAAATGAAATCCGTGGGTGTGATTGTGTCCAAGCCCAAATCCCGCCAAAATAAAGAAAATGAACGCAAGGAATTTCAAGCCTATGCCCGATTCCAGAATTGGATCGCCAAATTAAAAGCTACGCCAAATGTAGATGGTCAATGGTTTCCGAGCTCTGCCCCGAAATGTCCGATGTGTGGAAACCCGATCGTAGGAATTGCAGACGCCTACAGAGTCGGATTTGGATTTATGGTCTGTCCTGAATGCGGATATAATGAAAGAAGGAAAATCAAAAAGTAATCGATTAGGATTTGTTTTTTATCCCAATTCTCGGGATCATACTTCATTTTTACTCTATTTATTATTTTTATTTAATTATTTCGTTCATCTAATTCTTTTTGAGCGAGCCTTGTCCGTATTTTAATCGCATAATCTGGATAATTTGTGTAGATTGCAAAAGGGTGATGTCGCAGGAACTTCCACAAAAGGGTTTTGGAATGAAGATCCCAGATAAACAACTTCTTATTAGCACCCAGGATACGGTCGGCATCTTCATCTTTGAATCGGGCTGCTTGGATATTAAAACCCTCAATCTTCAATTTAGAAATTTTACCATCGGACGTGAGGTGTTGAGATTTCGCATTGTATTCAAGATTAGAAGCGATGAAACGAGGTGTGAATGAAGCATATTCCGTCTTAAGAGATTGAAATTTCCATAAAGTACTACTGCACAAAAATGTGCGATCGATCACCCCATATTCCTTCAAAATGGGAATGATATACTGCCCAACCCGATTATCCTGAAGATCAATACTAAAAAGCACTTTAGAGAATCCATTAATTGGGTGAGGGAGCGAGGTGTTGGCATATTTATCCAAAAATTCGGAAAGTGTGGGGATTTTCTCGCCATTGGGCAAGGTTAAAGCTTTAATTTCCTTCAAAGTTAGATGGGGTACAATAAATTTGTGTCTAGTTTGGGAATCCGGATCAGGAATGAAACGATCGTGGAAGATAATAACCTCGTGATCCTTGGTGATCCAGCAATCAAATTCTAATCCTTCCGCTCCTAATTCGATAGCTCGGTCAAAAGCCTCAAATGTATTTCCATGGCAGTACCCTGAAGCTCCCCGATGGGCAAAAATGATTGTCTCCGCGTGGGATATTGGGGATATGGGGGATGTCGCTGGCATCATGTATCTTCCGTTTTACATTTTCCAAATTGAGCTCTACTCTATATAACCGTTGTTTAAAACTTGATCATTTCTGTTCACCAGATTTGTCAAGCCCGAAAGGGCACATTTACAACGGAAAATGGCTCATACTTCCTATAGAAGTAAGAGATTGTTATTTACAACCTAAATATTTATACCAATTAAGAGTTTGGTTTTTCCACATCCCAGATCCTTTCTTTTTCCCATTCATCCCCGCTTCTATGATCACCTTCCTGTAAAGTTTTTGCAGAAATCTTACATGTAGCGAGATTGTGAAAAAAGTAACTCTACCTAGGCGGCCATCTGTATCTTGATTTAGGATGATACAGAGCCATCATGCACTTTTTTAGGAAGCGGGTTTAGGTTACCAATTTTTCACTTAATTCAAGACTCGCTATCTTAATTTTATCTTTTCTTTTTATAAGAATCCTGAGTGTGGCGAATTTCTTGATTTTTAAGTCTTCAATGTCTGAATGATCAAGTTTTAGTAAATTTTTCCCAACTATTATTTACCCTTTGAACTGAAGGGTTTCTATGAGTTTTTAGAGTTTTTAATTTAAATTAAATTCTTCGGAAAGCAAGGCGGACATATCGATATCATAGCGATTGCTTATCATAATTAGCTCGATTAAATATTTCGAGGTGCTCTGCTTTATTTCTGGGACATTTTCCGCTTGTAAGGCTTTCTTAAAGTCAGAATGTATTTCGTCAAATTTTTCAATTACATCATACATCTCAGGCTTGTGATCGAATTTGTGTTTATTATGGAGAAATTTTTGTATTTTTTCTAGGACTACCATGCTTAACCCTCATTTTTGTAGAATATAAAGTTAAGTGATAGTGAATAAGCTAAAGGGATACCGATAAATAATCACTAAACCAATATGAATATGAAGTGAATAACTTGAATAAATATGTAGCAGCGTTAGATGTGGGAACAACTGGAACCCGAACCATTATTTTTGATTTGAATGGTATAGAAATCGCCCGGGATTATAAAGAATGGGAATCTATATTCCCTTCCCCAGTCATGGTTGAGCAGAAAGCCACAGTATGGTGGAATGCAGTTCATGAAACCATTGTAAATGCAATGGTGCAAGCCAAATTGTTTGATCGGAGCAACTAGGAGGCTGAAACATCGGTAGTCCATATTTTGATGAAGTCGTAAAAAGTCCAAATTTAGACGGTTTCATAAAGTTCTTTCAGATATATAAAGAGTGCCCTGTAGTGCTTTACGCCCTTTTCCGAGGCTTTCTCCTTAATCGCGTTTCTGACAAGTAGCCGAAGCCGCTGCCTGTCAGTGTGCGGGCATTGATCAAGGATCTCGCTGAATGGAGCGCTATCACCCGCGCCTACGAGCCTGTCGCGAAGTCGTTCCAGATGGTGAAATGCTCGATTCTTCTCCGTAATATCCCGGTCTATGAAGGCAAGTCCTGTCTTAATAGGCTCCGGATCAATATCCCGGATCAGGGCCCCGATAAATTTTATCTGTCTGCGATGT
The DNA here is from genome assembly GCA_018238965.1 of Promethearchaeota archaeon. Taxonomy (GTDB): domain Archaea; phylum Asgardarchaeota; class Lokiarchaeia; order Sigyniarchaeales; family Promethearchaeaceae; genus Harpocratesius. Next base: position 456 of record JABCSI010000011.1, on the reverse strand, counting down.
GCCCCGTGTGAACGCATGCCCTTCGCATCAAGCACCGCTTGAAGCAGTCCTGGCGGCAGTTTAAGGACCTTGAGCTGTTTCTCAGGCAAACCCACCAGTTGCTCGCCCATTATCTGGAGGGCTTTTATCTCCTTCTTCATACGGGTTCTGCTGATGGGTGCGGTCCTGTTTTCATTTGTACTGTCGTTCATAGATCAGATCCCTTTTGACTGCCACTCATCCATGACTCCGATTTTGCGAAAACCCTTAATCGGAATGGGTAGGGGTCAGGATAAAAAATAATTTTGAAACTAATAAAAAGTTAAAATTTAATTCTGATTGCAATGATTGCAATAATTAACAAACTTTTAATTGAAAGAAATAAAAAGATGAAAAAATTCTTATTTATATTTATTATAATATTTTTAAATATATCTGCCTCGGCTCAAAATGATGAAATACAAAAAATAAAAACCC
>JABCSI010000146.1 GCA_018238965.1 Promethearchaeota archaeon | reverse complement strand
TTTGAAGAGATCAGAGCACAGGTATTCCAACGAGATAAGGTCAACTCAATGATTGGGTTGACACTAACTTAAATAGTTTTCATGCAAATAGGGCGGTATGTGCTATATTGCGCATATGCCTGCGCTAAAAATAGCCGTTCTCATTTCTCAATTGCAATTGAGGTCAAACCAGTTCTCAAAAGGGGAAAGGGATTTTCTTTGTTTTCTCATTGGCGTGGCATTCCTTCGCCACGACTGAGAAATGAATAAAAAATAATAGTAATAATAATAAAAAAAAAGGAAGGGCCAGAGCCCTAATCGTGGAGATCATTTTCGGAGATACGACTGACAACACCCCAGACGACTGCCAAGACACCCAAGCCAATGAGAGTGGCCTGCATATTCCATTCCACAGCCAAACCAACGAATGTATTCAGAAAGAGGAGGATCACCATCCGTATCATGGAAACGGTGGAAATGGTTGTTGCTCTCTGCTCAGAAGCAATATGTTTTTGCATATAGTTGTTCAGGATCGTCCTGCGGGAAAGTCCAAAGCCTGCACCCAACAGAGTTCCCAGAATGACAACCCATGTGGTGTTGAATAATCCCATCATGAGAAATCCAACACCGGTGCCAATGGCAGTTCCTTTCACGACGGCGAGTTTAACCCGATCCCAACCCTTGGATTCCATCAAACGTTCAAGGGGTCGGAATAGGTTCAACAGCAGGATTTGTACCAGGATCATCCCCGAATGGATAAAACCGAAGTGACTGACATTAACATCCAACACCATCATCCGTTTTTGCCAGATCCATAGGATATAGTACGCAATAACAGAGACTACGACACTATCGGCTATCAATTTTTGAAGGCTTCGATTTTGCTTGATGTTGGCACATCCCTTTCGGAAGATTTCCCAGGGTTTATCCTTCTTACTTTCCTGATGGGTGGCGGGTTCTTCGAGAGTAAGACTCAACCCAAAGGCGATTACCAATGGGAATGCTGAGTAGAGCATCGTTGCCCGGAGACCGAAGACTTGGGCAATGATCCCGCCGGAAATACTCCCTATAATCATTGTACTTAAGCCGAAGATTTGCATTCGGGACATGATGTGTTTGGATCGTTTTTCCTGATTCAGTTCAACCAGAGTATCGTATACCATTGCATCAAAGGCTCCAGAGTGTAGTGCAACCGCAAGTGCCCATGTAATTTCGGCCAGTGCAAAGATGTAGAAATTTGGGGTGCTCACATAAATTAAAACCGCAAATATGTTCACGAAATAGGACAGGATCAGTGAAGATCGGCGGCTGAATTTATCGGCTATGGTTCCGGTTGGGACTTCCAAGAGAAAAATTCCTCCGGTAAAGAAGGCTTCCAGGATCATAATCTCGGTGAACGAGATTTGGCCCCAATCCTCGAAGAACAGAATCATCACCGACCCGAAGAAATGGATGCTCGCAAACATTCGCATAATATATAATTTCAGGATGTTTTGCTCCATTTTTTTCATATGGCGGGCGTGGCTCGATTCCTGGTCGAGAATTGCTGTGGATTTCACAGATTTTATAGATTTCATAGATTTTAGGCGTAACATTGGTTTCACTTGTGTTTTTTAATTGGGTGATTGTTTGATTTGGTTGAGTTGATTGAGTTGATTGAGTTGATTGAATCGATTGAGTTGATTATTGATTGGTTTTTCATAGGTTTGATTTTGAATTGAATTTGAGTTGAATTTGAAGCAATGAGTTGAATTTGAAGGCAATAAATTGAATTTTAAGACATTGACGCAATTTTGCTTCGAGGGTTAAAAATGCACCATCCTTGGAAGAAACGAGGAAAGCTCGGAGAACCAGGAGAGCTTTTGCGGAAAGGAGGGATTGTAGGAGCGGTAGGGATGGGAGAAGTCACCGAAGACAGAAAGCGCTTTATTCTTAATAATTAAAGCGATTACCTGGATTCAACGGTTTGGGCAGATTAACAAGATCAGCAAGATTGACATAAATCTCCGGGTGTGAACTCGGTCCCTTTGTCACCATATTCCCCACGGTTCCTACAACTGCCGCCATCCCTAACGCAAGTAACGGATCAGCCTCTTTGCAATTTATTCGGCAAGGCAGGTGAGCGCTTCTTGTGTGGATTTCGGTTCCATTGATGGTAGGAATTAGGTTCTGAATCATGATGTTCACATTCGAGATATTTGTTTCTTATTTCTTATTTCTTGATAATATTGTATTTACCCAAGATGATGCCAGCAAATGAAATAATTATTTATAGTTCATCGCTATCATATCCAAGAAAATAGAAGAATTGAGGGCATTTAAAGTTATAGATTGGGGCTTGGGAACATTCGAATAAATTATATCTTAATAAAATTAGAATAATGTGCATATAATTACTTTGAATCGTATTTGTGGTATTTTTGGCCAGGTTTTAATATTTTTAGTTTTCATCTTAAGTCACCTTTTCCTAAAATGGGTGTTAATTTTCTCAATCCCTGGGGTTTTTCGGTATTTCGGTATTTCAGTATTTCGGGTTTTAGGGTTTGTGAGATTTCAGTTTTTCCGTTTTTATTGATTTATTTTCGTATTAATTTCTTTTCCGGTGAAAGGAAAGGAGGATTCTCGAACGAAAAGGGAAAAACCGTGGGAAGAATTTGGAAAATTAACCGTCTAGGCGTTATTAGGGGTGAACATAATCTCCACTGGAAGGGCCGACAGGGAACACGGGTTCGGTCCAACATCCTTATGAATAAAACGTAAAGTGGTTATTTTCGAGATCATATCCTTTCACCTAAAGGCACAACAATGCACAGTGAATGCATTATGTTGCTTATACTATTGCTATAACATAAGGTATATAAGGTTAATGGGAACAGATTATTTCTCCTTAGTGGGCTTATTTCTCCTTAGTGGGCTTATTCTAATTTTCGAGAAAATTCATGCACACTAAGATTTCGACTACCATGGAAAATAGATACAATTTCTATGAATTCTTGTTTAATTCTTTAAATTATCCGATAACTTTTGAATAATTTTAGACGATCATCCGAGTTGGGGCTCGTCGGGATCATCGTTAAATGGTTCCGGCTTTGGAAGATCAGGAATATTTTTCCTCTTTTCATTCTTTTGTTGCTCCTAAAATTCTTCATAGGTATCGATATCACGATTCTTCTCTTTTTTATTATTTTTCACAAACAGATAAATAGTAGAAATTATGATTATTCCGGCCACAATCCATATCAATGGCTCATATTTCATACAAAAATTACCAGATTCGGAAGAATTGTCGTCTGTATCGTCGTCTGTATCAGTGGTGGAATTCGTCTGCCTTGGAGGATCTACTAATGGATAATTATCAATATTATCAGCATCGATCTGATATGGAGTGTCCCATATTGTGCCATCATTTGATGCAGATGGATAACGCACTTCATAATCCCCCCAATAATTCCCATGTGACCCGTTATCCCACGAATTATCGGAAGAATTAAAACACAATGCTGATCCATTGATGTTTTCCAAGAAAATGTTAAAGTAAATTATATTATTGATTGAAGATGACAGAGAGATTCCATATACAGTGTTAAAACTTGCATTATTCCAGAGAAGGGTATTGCTCCCTGAAGAAACAAGATAGATTCCACCAAAGGTGTTATTACTTGCATTATTCCAGAGAAGTGAATTATTACTTGAAAAATACAGATAAATTCCCATTGCTGTGGCATAACTTGCATCATTCTCGGAAAGTGTGTTATTACTTGAAAAACTCAGATGAATTCCATAATGGGTGTTACTTGCATCATTCCCGGAAAGAAAATTGTTATTCGACGATAATAAAGAGATCCCTATATCATTATTATTTACATTATTTCCGGAAAGAGTGTTGTTGTTTGAAGAAGATATAACGATTCCAGGCCAGTTATTATTTACAGAATTCCAAGAAAGAATGTTATTGTCCGAGGAAGAGCCCAGAAAGATCCCAGTCCAGGTATTATTTCTTACATTATTCCCGGAAAGTGTGTTGTTGCTCGAAGAAGAAAGGTAGATCCCGAAATAATTTTCTTGAAGGATATTATTCATAACATTTGTATTCGAAACATTAGAGAAGTAAATTCCATAAAATGTAACATTTCCAGCGGAAACCGTGCAATTTTGAATGACTAAATAGTTATCAGTGTTTCGTATCTCGATCCCATGCTCTGAACTTGCATCAATCGTATAATTTTCAATAATATAGGGCAACGCAAACGTTCCTTGCCCCCTTAAGCCTTCAGTTGCAATGAAAGTCGCAAGCTCCGAATTTCCATCAATAGAAATTGGAGCATGATCTCCAGCCACAATTGGCGATCTCATGAGATTTTGCCCAACTTCTTGATCTATAGGATTTTCCCTAGGAATTTCCGCAGAATATATTCCCGAAATGAAAAGAATCATAGAAAGAACAGTGAGAGTAGGGAGAAATTTGGATTTAGGCATTTTTTTTCCCATCTGGTGATTTTTTGTAGATTAAATTATACAGTACTGATAGTTTTGGGTCTTTAGGCTTTTAATACTTTCCCCCGAAATCACTCTATGGAATAAACCTCACATCCCATTTTGGGGGGCATTACGACCATTGAAAGATGGGAAAACGAACCTCTCGCTATCCAATTGATAAGAATTGATCTAAACCAGAAATATTCCTTCTCTTTTTTCGTCCATCGAAATTCAGATCGAACCATGATGGGCACCTCTTCGAATAATATCGAGAGTGAGAAATTTATAAGGGATTTACTCCGCGATGCGTTGAACACAACTAACAAATACCTTTCAAGATTACACAAATCTCTTCTAGTTCATCTGCAGCCTGAAATGCCCATCTTATTTCAACCATTTAGACATCCTTGCCTTCATTTCTTCATTAGAAATATGCATTCCGTTATCCAATTGCTTTAATCCATGTTCAATCTTCTGTTGGACGAAAACCGCTTCCATAATATCATCATAATCTGCTTCATTCGGGAGATTTTCTATTAACCGATGGACTTTTTCTTTGATTGAAGGCATATAACATAGATACTATCTTTGGAATATAATTTTATTGCATATAATCATAAACAAGCAGAAAAAACGAAGAGAAACAAGGGAAAAGAAAACTTTAAGGTTGGGGAATGAATTTTGTTAAATCCATAGGGTTTTAATATAGTTTTCACTAATTTTGTCTTGAACATACAATCCCAGTCGAGATTCGAAGGAAAGAAGCGATCTGAATCGCACATTATTTTTATCGGACTGTTTGAAGCTTTACACAGAGTTAATCTATTGTTATCGAATAAGAACATAGCGAGACATTAGACGTATATTAGAAAGTTTTATGGAGATCCCTGCTGAATACATGAAGACCTTGGTAGGTTTGAAAATTCCAGCTTGAAAGCTTATGGGAGAATATGTTTGACCCAAATTTCGGAGATTAAAATGTAATAAGAAAAAATAATCGGGGTTATGCATGTTCTCCCAATTTTTCCAGCAAGAAAACTTAAACAAAGAACCCTCTCGCCCCGACTAAAGATTAAGTAGAGGTGATGCGTTGAATAAAGGATCAAACGACACCACGACTAAACTCAATGCAAGGTTAAATTAATTTTGATGATTTAATTAATTTTGGGTGAAAAAATTTCTTTGCTCTACGATTAGTTAGGGACAGTAGTGCCCGTCATATGCTCCATATTTCCTGTTTGGATGATTTCAAATAGTTTATATTGGGTGTCAAATCAGTAAATCATGACTTTCGGAGAAAAAATCAATTAAATTTGAATACATTTTATTCATGCAAGCAACGGAGGTAAAAAGTTAAAACCCGAGATACTCGGTTTGTGCAAGACATAAGAAAGTTTTTGCCGTTAACTTATCATACTTGCTTGACTCAAAGTCAATCCTTAATACAATGGGAAAGAAGGAAAGTGAAAAATATGAAAGATGCCAGGAAAAGAGTTAAAATAACAAAACGGACGAAAAAATCAATTGAAGACATCTCCCAAGAGAACATAAAAGTACCTGTAAGAGATCTGAAGCCATATACACAGCGGAAATTTCCAAATAATCTCCACTATCTCTCGAAGCATCTAAAAACGATGCTGATTGAAGGAACAAACAAGTTTTTGCCCAAATTTTGGGATGATGACAATATCACCCTGGATGAATGGAATCGGATTGAATGGATGGCTGGGGTTGAAGTACACCTTCACAAACATATCATTGCGATCTACGGTAGAAATGAACGGGATCACCGTCAGAAGTATCTTGGTTCCCTCTTACAAGTGATGAATAAGCCCACAGGATTTGAAGAATTCCAAGAAACGCTACAGGAGTATAAGTTGCACATTTCGAGGTTTCTAATGGAAACTACCGGGATTTATCATTTTCCTGTTTTTTGGCAACTTGAGAGCCGCTTCCCGAACAGTCAAGTGATTGCCATGAATGCCGGAGATTTGAAGGATCATATGCCCAAAGTGTCCAAAAATGATAAAGCGGATGCCGTGAGAATGGCTCAGGTTGCTCAACTCGATGATTTTATTCGGAAATCCTATATTCCGAGTCCTGACGAGTTTGCTTTGCGCGAGTTGTTACGCCAGCGCACTAAAATCGTGCGAAATTTAGTTCGATTGAAGAATGTGATACGGAAAATTTTTGCGTCAACGGGCTTCAGCTATCGGTTTAATTTTGAGAAAGATTGGGAAATGAAGGTTATCCAAACATTTTTGGAAACCGAGAGCACGATTAAAGAAGCATTAGATGCCCACCAAGATAATATTATGGTAAAGAAAAACAGGTCAAAGTACAAAGATTGGTTGGGATTCAACATGGGAACAATGTTTAAAGCAAATATCCTCCTTCTTTTGGGTTTATTGGGTCAAACTCGGCTTAATGTAGAAATGGTGGAAGCGGCCCTTCTGCGTAAAATTGACACGGACCCCATATTACAGAAAAAATTAGCATTGCTGGAGAATTGTAATGGAATTGGAATTTTAACAGCTGTCGGAATCATCATGGAAAGCGGTGATATCACACGATTTTATTCCGTTTCCCACTATCTTTCATATTGCGGTATTGGTCCTAGTGAAGGAACAAGCGGGTATGAGGATGAGAATACGGAAGAAGAAAAGGTCGTCATGAAAGCGAAACCAAATCCACATTCAAATCGGGAATTAAAACATCTATTTGTTGGGGCGACCGGGGCCATATTAAAAGCATCCAAGGATCAACGCAATAAGCCTACACAAAGAAATGATATGATTCGATATAGTGAACGTTATCTTGATGATAAACGGGCAAAATTAAAAATCAAATTTAAAATCGCCGCGAAATTAGCGAGGAGGGTGTATTACTGCCTATTAACCGATCAGAAGTATGATCCCGAATTAGAATATCGCCTAATAAAGGAATCTAACGACATCAAATCGAAAAATGAGTATAGTCGAACACCGATACGTAAGAGAAAAGCTTGGGCTTATTTGAAGATGAAGCGAATGCAGGTTGACATAGAAGATTTCCTTGATAAATTGCAGTTATATGGTGAAGATGATGAACGAATCTCAAGAATTCGTAATGATTTCAAACAATTTATGCTCAAATATAAATTTCCGGGTGAATTTGGGGAAGATTCTTTGGGGGTAAAAGCATGAAGAAAATCATCGAAATTGATGGCAAGGATCTGAGAGCCCAAAAGGAACTTTTGCTGAGTTCTCCTTTAAATGCCAAAGAATACAAGAAGTTGAGGGCCCGAATTCCCTATGTTCCGTTAGCAGGTGAACTCTTTGATGAAATCAATTCGATATATCCATTGCAAATTCCCGAGAACCCTCGAGTATTTCCGGTGAATGAGCAAGAAGGGGTTTATTCATTGTTTTTGAAGCAGAATAAGACTTCAGTGAGCCTAATCGGGAATGAAGAACTGAAAGATCTCTATAATACCCACGGAGGCCATTTTATTTATGGCGTAGGCATTAGAAGTGAGAAACAGAAAAATGGAAAAACATACCAAAATATGAAGCTCCGCGGGTGGTTGGTGGTAAAAGTTAAGGGTGGGCAAGGAGGGGGGAAAATAGCAGATAAATGAAAAAAATGGGGTGTCAGAAAGCCCCCAACCTTGTTTTACTCTGTGCGGTCAGTTTCTTTTGACCGACAGATAAAATGTAAATAATCGGAAAAAGTATAATTATTTATACTATTCTACATCATACCCGGGGGCATTCCGCCCATGCCACCCATACCAGGAGGCATTCCACCACCGGCACCGGCTTTGGCTTTAATCATATCATCTATGCGTAAAATCATTACCGAGAGTTCGGTGGACGATTTAATGATTTGATCAATGTTGGCAGCTGGTTCTAACACGCCTGCTTCCTTATTGTCTACCACTTTATTTTGGTAAATGTCCAACCCCATGAATTCGTTTCCGGCTTTGGAATGGGCCGTGCGCAATTCGGCGATAATGTCGATGGGATCTAACCCTGCGTTATCTGCCAATGTGATTGGGATGATTTCCATAGCACGGGCGAATGTCTCGATGGCTATCTGTTCTTTACCCGATTGTTTGGCTGCATATTTTACCAGACGTTGGGAAATTTCCATTTCAACTGCTCCCCCGCCACCGACAATTTCGGCACGATCATAAGTGCTGGCAACAACACACAATGCGTCATGGAATGTGCGTTCGGCTTCATCCAATGCGCTATTCACGCCTGCCCGCAAGAGAATCGAGATGGCTTTTGGATTATCGCAACCGGAAATTATACACAAATCATCACCGGCAATTTTAGTAAACTCGACTTTCTCGGCTTTCCCTAAATCGGCCGCGGTGATGGATTCGATATTTTCCACAATTTTTCCGCCCACGGCTTTCTTGAGTTTCTCCAAATCGCTTTTGGTCACGGATTTGACTGCGGTAATACCGAATTTATTGAGGAAATGGGAAGCAGTGTCTTCAATGCCCTTTTGATTAATCACTACGTTGGCGCCTACTTCTTTCAGCTTATCTGCATAATGTCGCAAAATACTCTCTTCTTGATCCAAAAAGGCTTGGATGTCGTTGGGATTGGCAATGCGGAGATCTGTAGAAAATTCAGTTTTCTTAATTTCAAAGGCTTGATTCATCAAGGCGATTTTTGCCCCATTGATCAATTTAGGCATCATTTGATGGGTTGGCTCTTTTTCTAGGATTACACCTTCAATTATCTTGCTTTCCTTAAGGGAGCGGCCCTTTTTCTTTACAACGATAATATCCTTCACTTTTCTCATATTATCCGTTCCAGAATCGCTCTTAACCCTTCCGAAGGCCTCTACTGCTAAATCTGCAAAGAATTCTTTATTTCCGCTGATCCCTTTGGAGTTCATGGTAGTAATGGCGATCTTTTTCATAATGTCATTGTCTTTTACTGGATCGATTTTTTCGGCTATCTCCTTCAGAATCGATCGTGCTTTTTTGCCTGCGAGGTTGTATCCACGGGAAATGATGCTGGGGTGAATTCCCTGGCTCATTAATTCACTGGCTACGGTTAACAGATGACCTGCGATGATTACGGAACTTGTGGTTCCATCTCCAACGTTGTCGTCTTGGGTTTTGGAAATTGAGACTGCCATTTTGGCGCCTGGGTGTTCAACGTCCAATGAATCCAGAATTGTGGCTCCATCATTCGTAACTGTTATATCGCCGAGTGAATCTACTAACATTTTATCCATTCCGCGAGGGCCGAGTGTAGTTTTTACAGCTTCGGCTACGGCTTGGATGGCAAGAATATTTTTATCACGTGCATCTTGCCC
>JABCSI010000145.1 GCA_018238965.1 Promethearchaeota archaeon | reverse complement strand
GAATCTCGACTGGGATTGTATGTTCAAGACAAAATTAGTGAAAACTATATTAAAACCCTATGGATTTAACAAAATTCATTCCCCAACCTTAAAGTTTTTTTTCTTTGCTTATGTTTTCTTTACCCAAAATCTCCTTCTCAGAAAACAAATTATCAAGGTTTTGTTCTTATTGTTCTTTATCTTCCAACTCATCTGAAGGAGATTTTAAATTTGATTGAAGATAATTCAATAATTCATCTGCCTCCACTTGTAGATCTTCTTCATCAGGGATTGTTCCTTGTTCATAATACTTCTTAGCGATCATATCTTTCAATGACTCAGAAAACTGGGGAGCAAATGCTATTTCATATTTCTGAGCAGTTCCTAATCGTAGTTGGATTTCTCGAATATGGTATTGAAATCTCTGTATTATTCGTAAATAAAGCGCTCGCCATACAAATTTATATTCAGGACAATCTTCAAATTCATTATTGTGTAAATGTTTTAGACATTGTGTATGAAAACGTTTTGTTAATTTATTATAATGGCAGTTCCAGCACAAATCCACACGATATGCATTGTTCGGTATCCCAAAAATAAGATTATATACACCTAAAATGAAAATATGCTTCCAATTATAATATTTGAATACATAGTTCCTGAATCGAATATTTTTCTTAATAATTTTTTTATCGAATCGAAAGAATGGACACCAATCGGAATGTTTTGAGTGGTTACAATATTTAGAACCGGTTCCATTAGGGAGTGGTTGTTCGTTAAAGAAACAGATATCACAGAGATCAAATGCGAGAAAACAATACCGAGTAGGAAAGAGAAATGTCATTAGAATTTTTTTCAGCAATTGAGACAATCGTGTTTCGGGTAGTTCCAAGTAGCGATAATCAGGAGAGATAAAAATTTCCTTCAGTTCTGATACTTGAGGATATTGACTATTATAAAAAAATCCGTGACATTTAAGACGCTTCATGGTAGATTTGTAAGAATAATCAGTCAATATAACATAATCTGGATTTGAACCAGAAAATAGTGATTCACATTGAAATAATTTGGGCACTTTTCCTTTAAATTGGTTCTTATAGGCCTCTTTCCACTCTTTTTGCACTTCTTTAGGAAGATTTTTGTGATGGAGTATCTCTCGTAAAGCAAATTTTTTCATTTTGTGTGCATAAGTTATTAATCTCATCATATTAAGATAATTAGTTTCTTATTAAGTTCCTCGATAGGAAAAGACTCATAGAAGATACACTCAAATTTTTATAACCTTGCCAAATTACTGATCGCAAGAATGAAAATTTTAGTAACGGGTGCTAAAGGATACGCAGCTAGTTCGATTATTTCAACTCTTGCTCCGGAATATGATTTAATATTAACATCTCGATCAAAAGGCACCTTTAATCAAAATATCCCCATAATTCCCTTGGATCTTACAAATTCATTTGCTACAAATTCATTTTTAGAAGAAAATTCCCCAGATATTATCATTCATACTGCTGCTATTACTTTAATCGATTATGCTGAAACACATCAAGACGAGACCCAAGCGATAAATGTAAAATCTGTTGAAACTTTATGTCAATACTGTGAAAAAACAGCTACTTGGCTTATTCATTTTAGTACTGATGCACTTTTTTCAGGAGAACATGCCCCGTATAGCGAAAATGATATTCCCCATCCAATAAATTATTATGGCAAATCAAAATTAATGGGAGAACAAATTATTCAGAACAATCAGAATTTTCCCTTTACGATTTGCCGTCCATCCGTAATCTATGGGTGGAAAGCGACTCATCATCGTGGGAATTTATTCTATGATTTTTATTCCCGATTATTTGCCGGGGAAAAAGTGTATGCTTCACAGATTCATTATGGAAATCCCACCTATCTTGAAGATCTTGGAAGATGTGTTTATCAGATCATTAAAAGAAAGATTCATGGAATACTCCACACTGTTGGTCCGGTTAGAATGAATAAGTATGAATTTGCTTTAGAACTTGCTTCGATTTTTGAATTTGATCCGAAATTAATTCAACCTATTGTACATCATCCTGGGAAAGCCCCGCGTCCTCACGATCTTGCATTAAATTATGAAAATTCCATTCAAAAACTTGGAATTAAGATGCTTTCACCCCGAGAGGCTTTTCAAGTATTATATAATAGTAAATTGGATGCATAAGAAAAAAAACACGATTAAATCGAAAAGGGAATCAAATTACGATTCTACTGGTTCTTCTTTAACTTTGTAAGCGATTTCACCATCTACCATTGTCAATTGCACACTGGCAAAGAAATTCCGCACGGGATGGTCAGACCAGAGCACCAGATCAGCATCTTTTCCAACTTCAATTGAACCAACTCGGTCACCCACACCGACCATTTTGGCAGCATTAATCGTGACAGACCTTAAGGCTTCTTCGGGAGGAAGGCCGTACTTCACAGCCATACAGGGCAGAATTTGGAAATACAGCAGTCGCGGAAACGTATCACTCTGAATTGAAAAGTTAACTTTTGCTTTATGTAATAGAGCTGGGGTGCGGAAGGAAATATCCCGCAGTTCACTTTTTTCATAACCGACAAAGCTAGGTCCAACCGATATGGGTATGTTCTTGTCGGCCAAATATTCGGCAATTTTGTGCCCTTCGGTGCAGTGCACAATCATGAGATCTAAATTGAATTCTTCGGATAACCGAACCGCGGTTACAATGTCATTGTGCTGATGGCAGTGAATATGAATCGGAATCTCCCTACGTAATACCTGAAGAAGTACCTCTTTATCCAGATCACGGTCGGGTTCCGCAGGGATTTTATCCAATTCTTTCTTCGTTTCGGCATCTGTTTTTTTCCGTTCGTATTCTTCCCATTTCTTCCCATAGGTCTGGGCATCTATGAATGCTTTCCGGAATACTGCAGCAATACCCATGCGTGTACTTGGTGTCTTTTTATCCGCCCCATATACCCGCTTGGGATTTTCCCCGAGGGCGGCTTTCATGGCCGAAGGTGCGCGTATGATATAGTCATCTACAACATGGGTCTTAGCATAGGTTTTAAGAAGCGCAAATTGACCACCTATGACATTGGCAGAACCTGGACCGGTATTAATGATAGTGACTCCACCTTGGGTGGCTTCTTTGAAAGCGGGGTCTTCAATATTAATGGCATCGATTACTCGCACCATGGGAGTAGACGGATTGGTCGCTTCATTTGCATCATAGCCCATTGGACCAACACTTCCATCGAAAACCCCCTCATGGGTGTGGGAATCAATGAATCCTGGAACGATCGTGCTCCCTTCTGCGGGAATAATTTCGTATCCATCGGGAATATTTTCCCCCTTGAGCAGAATTTTCTCAATTTTCCCTTCGGAGACCAGAATCGTACCTTGCTCATGGATTGTATGATCATTGTCGCAGGTGAGAATTTTTCCATTGCGTAGTGCATATTTCATAGGTTTTTTAGGTTTTTTAGGTTCTTTATTTTCCATAATTTGTCACCAGTTTGAGAAAAAGAAGTCGCGGAGCGTTTTAAAAAGCTTAGGTTCAATATTCGCGATTGATAACCAAAAAGTGGAAGTGATAAGAATCGGTCTAAAAATTGTTCATATCCCTATACTCCATTATTTACTTACAACTTATTATATTGTGAAAACACATGAATTCCAAACACTCTCATAAACACACAGGGGAAGCTCCCCATGATCAAATGGTTGGCGCATTAATTGCATTAACCGTAGTCTCAATCGTTATGAACGGCCTGTTTAACCACGTATGGTTTTCGGTTATACCGCAAATCGTATTGCTGATCCATTTAATCAAGTCCATTGCCCAATATTTCCGTGATGTCGAAATTCGCAAAGCATATATCTATCACACCGAACTTAATGATATGCTCGGCCTGTGGGTGGCCTTAATCATTGTTTCGATTATTATGTCGTTCTTATTCGACAATATATGGTTTGCCCAAATTGCCCCTGCTGTGTTACGTATTAAAGCCGTAGAGACAACCATTCTCTATTTTGTGACTCTTTCCCAAGCGAATCGCCAGAAACAAGCCGCTACATCTACAGTGTATATTCAACCCCAACCTTATGTGGAAGTTGAAGCAACTTTCCAATCCGCTGCAACAGAAATGCCCTATTCTGCCCCAATAACGGTTGTTGCAACCCAAGAACACCACGAAGGCGAAAACCGATTTTGTCACACCTGTGGAGAGCAAGTTAACACCGGAATGAGTTTCTGTGCCTATTGTGGTACTGATCTCCGCAGATAGATAGTCCCAACTATTCTTCTTTCAATCCAATCGCCAATTTTTTCTCTTTTTTCTTAATTCTGTTCACTTAGATTCTTCTTACTCATTACTATCTTCCAAAATATTCCTGACTTCTTCCTTTTGAAGATCCACCATCTCACTTCCGGCGATACTCAATTATCAAATATGTTATCTGCTCAATATTTTACATTGTATTTTCCAATATCCACAAATACCACTGGTTTCATCAATAGGGGCAAAAAGTAGTTTCTTCTCACCTAAGCGCCCATATTGTATTTGCCCAAATCCCTTTTTATAATATATTCAAAACTTTTATTATTACGTGTTTGCATAAATAGGTTAGTAATTAAAATTTGGTAACTCGGTAATCAGAAGGCGTTAATATGAAATCCATTCGATTTAAGGCATCACCACGCAGTATTGATGATGTGACTTTTCAACAAATGGTCGGAAAAATAAGTAAGACCACCCACTTGAGCCCCACTCTTTTATTTCAATATGGAAAAAAGGCCATCGATGATTGGGAAAAAACCTCCGGCTATGAGGTGAAAAATCTATTTTTGATGCGGGATTTGGAGCGATCGGAGAATATTACCAATATCCTGGAGAATTTTCAAAAAAAACTCACACCCTTGATATCTTGCCCCAAAGTCTTGAATAAAACCCGATGTATTGCCAACACTGGCTTCCAAATTATCTTTGACCCTCTCTTTTAAAAAAGTTATTTTCGATCCATTTCTTTTAGAAACAAACATGGTACTTTCTTGGTCATGAAATATTGAAGGAGTGGGAAACTGCACAAAACTTCAAAGATATTGCCTGTATGTCAATGGAAACCATCGATGGACGTATCCGTGAAACTCTAATGACTTGGGCAAATATTGAAAATGAAAATTGATAATATCAAAGTACCTTGATTGTGAGGCTATTTTCAATCCAGAAAAGAATCTGCATTATCCCTGTGTTCTCCTATGATTATTTTTGAAGCGAAGAATATTACCAAATATTGCTAAAAATGATTTTTTAAATGGATCAAAATTCAAATAGACATTAGTGACAAAAAATGTTTGAGTATATTTTTGCCGTTGTGGGAATTATTTCAATTTTAGAGCTGTTGTTTGCCGTAGTACTTGCAATTTCACTTTTTAAGCGGATGCGATACAGTTATTTCTTTCTTAATGCATCTGTGTGGGCAACCCTTATTATTTACATTTTTTGTTTGATTCTCGCAGTTTATTCTAAGTCAATTTTAGTTTTCCACATTTCGACGCTCGTTCTAATGATAATTCATATTCTTCTTTTGATTGAAGCTGAAACTCTAATATCCGATGAGATAAACCCATGGAAGCTTGGCTTTTTAGTAGCATGGAATGTTTTTGGCTTTATGAAAATGATCTCCATTGACAATATCATGATTTTTACATCTGCAGGCGGATACAACATCAGAATCGGGGATCTATTTTGGTTTAGCATTTGCGTTTTGGGGGTTGTCATTTCAGGTACCCACTTTGTGCTAATTGCAGTTCTAGTATATCGGAAAACTCCCTCATTTATGAAGAAAAATGCATTAGTATACTTAATCGGATTAATTATAAGTACACTGGTGGCTTATTTTGTTGCATTTTTTCCACCTTGGGGATATTTAATATCAATTTTCTGTAATGGTTTAGGAGCATTGATCATTTCAATTACGCAAACTCGAGATCCAAAACTGCTATTTATATTGAAATTGAAAGTTTACCGATTAACCGTTACCAAAAGTAAAGAAAAACTTGGACATTCTTAGACTTTAATAAACTAATACTGTCTACAGCGTTATAAAATTAAGATTTATTCTTAGATTACTCAGTTTTTCTTAGGTTTAGTCAAATCACATCTTAACTATAACAGCCCTTTTAGTTGAATCCTGTTATAGGGGTGGCATTTTCACCTTCATCATAGATTCAACAACTATACGAGAGAAAAACTTCAACACATTAGCCGATAATTTCCAGAATAACTGATTGAATTAATTCCAAAGATCAGTTTTTCTGAAATGATAACACGAAAAAACGACCCTCGCGCGTGGGAGGGTTCGGACAACGGAGATCAAAATCTTGATGTCCAACTTTGTCCACATTAATACCATGCGTAATTAATACAGATAGTGGAATTGAGATGTTTAACCATAATTGGCGGACAGATAATGAATTGGTCGATTCTGTGTTATTTTCGGGAATGGTTCAGGGAATTAATACAATAATGAAGGAGTCAGTAAAAGCAGGGGACATAACAGAGATACACTTGTCGGATGGAATTTTATTGATCAATCGGTGTAAATCTTCTCCAATGGCATGCATTTTGATTGCTACAAATACTACACGTGTAATAGTAGATAGTTTCCAGCGATTTGCAGACCAATTTTATTTGAAATATCAGAATTCCTTCAATACATCAGATGTTTCTGTTTTTTCCGATGCGAAGCAAATAATTGAAGAAAGTTTTCCCTTTATTCCCGATTATCGGCAGGATGTAAATAAGTAGAATAAATAAAAAAAACCGAGAATGCAATAAGGGTAAGGAAAAAAAGAGAAAAGGATAAAGGGAGAAATGAGAGAATTCCCTTATTTATTAAGAGAAAGAACCGCCTGCACAGCCTTGTTCCAAGCCTTTATTTTTTTCTCCCGGAGTTGGAGATCCATTTTGGGCGTAAAATCGATATAATCCTTTTGTAATGCCAGTAGCTCGTCGGTATCCTTCCAGAAACCCACGGATAAACCTGCAAAATAGGCAGCCCCGGTACCCGTCATATCCGCTTCGGGCGCCCGCTGTACCGTCATTTGGGCAAAATCCGCCAAACACTGCAATTGAATATCCGATTTGGACACCCCACCATCGACCTTCAAACTGGAAAGCTGGGTTTTTGTATCTTTTTGCATCCCGTCCAAAATATCATAGGACCGCAGAGCCAATCCTTCCAAAACTGCCCGGCACACATGTTTGCGGTGTGTGGACAGGGATAAACCGAAAATCGTGGCACGGCTATTTGCATTAAAATATGGAAAACTGATCCCCATTGGAGTTGGAACAAATATGACACCTTCGGTATCTTCGGTCTGGGCGGCGAATTCATTCAGGGCTTGGGCTGTATCCGAAACGCCAATTCCGACACCTAACCAATCTATCAAGGTTCCAGCCGTAGCAACTTGTCCTTCCAACATGTACGTAATTTCACCATTCAGTTGCCAGGCAATTAAGGGAAAAAGACCACGTCTGGAAAGTTTTGGTTTCCTTCCCATATTCATGTCGACAAAAGCCCCAGATCCTTGGGAGATTTTGGTATCCCCCGGAGTGAAGCAACAATGACCAAATAGAGAAGCCATTTGATCCCCCACACAGCCTCCAATTTGAATACTGTGGCCGAAAAAGATGTCAGGCTTCGTTTTTCCAAAATCTCCTGCAGTATCTAACACTTCTGCGAACATGGAGGGAGTATTCGGGATGTCAAACAGGGTAATATGAATTTTATTCCACACTAAATCAAAGGGATTGTATAGAGATGTGCCGCTGGCATTAGTTACATCGGTCAGATGTTTCCCACCTGTGAGCTTGTAAATAAACCAGCTATCAAGGGACATAAAATGAATTTCATCGTTTTTACACCGCTTATATAATTCCGGGCCGGAGTGGACAGTCTCATGGTAGCGCACCTCATCTTGCTCAAATAACCATCTTAAACGAGTTATTCCCAGAACTGGTTTCATCCGCACCATATTGGTGGTTAACATCATAGGATTCCCGGTCAGTTTTCCCACGAGCCCAGCAACAGCCCGTAACGCCCCAAAACTAAATTGATGATCCATCCGTTTGGCTACTTCGGTAGCCCGGAGATCCTGCCACCCTATAAAATTCGTAAGGGGTTTCCCGGTGGCTTTTTCTACAAGACAGAATGACCCTCTTTGATTGGTAATTCCGATGGATGCCACATTAGCCAGATCGTAATCCGGGGATTGAAAAACTTCTTTCACAACATCAAGAAGCGCTTGCCAGAGCATTTCTGGATCGTGCTCGACTGCACCCTCTTCTGGAACGGTCATAGGTGTTACTTTATAGGCCCGGGCAACAATTTCGCTTTGTTTATTGAATAATAAAGCACGTATTCCAGTGCTCCCTGAATCTATGGCTAGAATATATTTTTTCTGCGCCGTAGGAGGATTAGATGATTGACTCATTATTATCATTATAATCTCTTCTGCGTTACAGATAAGCCTTTCGATAAGCCTTTCGTGCCACCGGAGATTATTTCACCCAAATCTGTCGTAGAAATCCTTAACCAAAAGCTTAAGAATTTTTGCACGAATTCCTTATTATGGTCTTATTTGCAAATTATGCAACAATTGAGTATTTGACCGCAATTCCCAAATTGATTGAGATTTCGTTATTTTGGATTCTCGGTGTGAAGATTTATCGATCAAAGCACACAAAACTCAACACAGTCTATGCAATCAGTTTTTTCATCTGGACGCTATACACCATGTCTGATTTGATCATGTGGATTACGGCAGCCAATAGTGAAACATGGCTAGTTGTTGATAATGTAATACGGGATATTCAAGTGATTTCGGCAGTGATATTTGCTTTTCTGATTTATTTCTCGACACAAATAGTGGTTAAGGGTTATAATGGGCTAAAGTGGAAACAAATTTATATTGTGGCATTCCTCTTTTTGGTCATCGCAATTATGGTTGCGGTAGTGGACAGATTGGATGTTTATGATGCGAATAATCAGCTTTTGGATCCGTCCGAATGGGATTCAGCCCCTCTTGTAATTATCAGCCCCAATATGGGTTGGGAAACTATGATACTCATGGGAATTCCCTTAGCACTCTACGTGCAATCGGTTATCGCGCTATTTAAGTTAATCCGAGACCATGTCGATGATGCGGAATTAAAAAATCGCATGTATAATCTAATAGCGGGCATTGTGCTTATTCCCGCCGGTATTCTCTATTTTGCCGTGGTACTGTCCAATCCCGATTGGTACAACATTGTTATGATCACGATAGGTCGATGCTTGTGGATCGCTGCACCCATCTTCATTTGGAGATCCCAGAAGAAGAATTAATTTTTCGATACATACATAATATTATCGATTTTTTTTGATCTTTTTGACCATTTTAACCATTTTGATCTTAATGATCTTGTTATGTTGATTTTGTAGAATTTTTTCCACCCGATAATCCCATTTTGAAGAGCCTATGAATGGATTTTCCCCTTTTAGGTTAAATGATAATTCACCGAATGCCATTTCCACCCATAAGATATTTTGTTTCTTCCCTAAGATTTGGGAACCTTCAAATTTATTACCGATCTTGCACTCTTCTACCTATCGTGGGATTAATTTATCCCCCAATAATACATTCTTCAGTGCCGTAGTATGACAGAACAACCAGATCCAGTTAAAAGCACAGATTCAAGTGCTAATCCCTCAGCGGTCGGACGCAGGTAACCTTCGGGAAAAGCGGATGCAACAGATTCACCAATCAATCCGCCTGAGAACCTCAATTTTTTTAGGAAATTATCAACCTGCTCAAACAATTCATCATCAAAAT
>JABCSI010000144.1 GCA_018238965.1 Promethearchaeota archaeon | reverse complement strand
CCCACCCTGGGAGGAGAATTTATTTTTCAAATATATATGATGAGCTAATATGCAAGTCACCTCCTTGTGGCCGCCACAGGCGGCCAAAGGGAGGGGATTTAGGGGTGGGTATTTTTCAGTTTGAGTATTCAAATAAATAAGTTATATTTCTTTGGTATGAAGTTAGTACCAAAAATCTATCAGCATTTTTTTTCTTTAATATTTTTAGCACTGCTCATCGGTTTGACCTGTGCCTCAGATGATAATCTATTTATTAAAATTGATCAGTCCTATAAATCTTTTAATTATGATGAAGTTATTGATTCATTAGACGTAGTTGCCACTGATGTTGATGAAGCTGTTTTAATGACACTTTCAACTTACACTGTAACATTTACAGTTGTTGATACTGCTGCTGTTGTAATAGAAGGTGCTACAGTAACATTAGCTGGTTATACCGAGCAAACAACAAATGCTTCAGGTGTTGCTGTGGTTATAGAGGCCCAGCACCTCTGTATGATGATGCGGGGTGTTCAGAAGCAAAATTCTGTGATGACTACCTCTTCCATGACAGGAATTTTCCGCAAGGATCCGAAAACCCGCTCTGAATTTTTAAGTTTAATTGACCATAATTAAGTGCGCTAAACGTGATGCATTCGCAGTATCCACTCAAGACTGAGCTCAATAAATTGAGTTAGGTGCTCTTCTTTAAAATCATGACCTGCACCGGCAATTTCATGATATTCCCGTGGACTTTGATTTTGGGATTGGTCTTTGGAAGACAGCAATCTAAACGCCTTTCGGGAATATTTTGGCAAAATCTCAGCGTCGGCATCTCCTTGCAGAAACAAACAGGATCCAGTGAAATTTTTCAACCTTTTGGTGATATTCAGTCGATTGATAGTAGTGATGAAGTCTGCTCCAATCTGTAGCGGCTCATTATTTGGAGATTCCATTTCTCTGTGGGACTTTCCAACCAAATTAAGAAGAGGGGCTATGAACCGAATAAATCCTATCTTTTTCTTGATAGGAAAGGCAGGAGCCCAGAAAACAGTGGTTACTCGATCCAGATGTTCGGCCAGAAGTGCTGTTAATCCGCCAAAACTCAACCCTATGATGCTAATTTTCTCATAAACAGGATTTTGAGATTGGCACCAAGCAATTACTGTTTCCAAATCCTCTTTTTGCTTGATAATCGTTATGGGTTCTCGAACATTCTTTCCAGATCCGGAAAAATCAAAGGTGAGAGCACTAAATCCTTGTTCTACAAATTTCTCGGCTGTAGCGGGGAATCGACCCCATTCATGTTGATCACCTGAAAATCCGTGGCATAATATAACCATATCTGGGGTTGAAGTAGCTGAATCTGGCGCATAGAGAGTACTTTTAAGTATCGAATTTCGAGATGATGGGATTTCAATTTCGGTTCGCTTCATTTTTTTACATCCTACCTAATGATAAACATATGATTTCCTTCTATGAAAGGATTGACCTTTACTGAAGTGTCACGATTGATGATAATCTGTCCCAATAGTCAAAGCCCATTCAGCAAGTTGTAGCTCTTTTCCCAAATAAGAGGCGTGATCTAATCGGCTTACCAATTTTCTTGCCAAAATCTGTTTATATATGCTTTCTGCGTTGGTTCCCCGAAAAACTTGAGTTGGTTGATTCCCAGAAATGTCTGCATTCATATAATGGGCTACGTAAATCGATTTTTTTTCTATGGAAATATAGATTTTAAAATATCCTGCCGGATCCATTTTGGCGTCAACCGATTCATTTGGTACCATTACGACATCTGAAGAATCAGCAATTTTTAGGGGAAGTGGATCATACAATCGTTTCGATTTGAATTTGAACGCATTAATCCCTAAGTTTATAGGGGACTGATTTTGACTTTGGGCTAGGAACATAAGATCGGAACTTCGTTGAAATTCTTCAATGGTTTGAAAACATTTGGAAGAATGCTCCGTCAATAGGACTGCAGCAACACCCAATTCTTTAGCGAGGGCAGCTAATATCGCCGTAATTCCTGGTGAGTCTCCATCCACTAGTTCGGTGACATTTGATATTCCCATAAACAATTGGGGGAGAAAATTATTGTTTGCTGTCTGTTCCGAAAGACTGTTCTCAAGTAAAAGGGATAAATTAGTTATGAAAGAACGTAAATCTCCATAATTTTGTAAGGACATGAACAATCCGGGCGAGATTGGGGAGTGGAGGATGGGATCGAGAAATATTTTTTGAAACCCGGCAGCCCTTACTTCTTTATAAAATTCTAATAATCGATTGGTGTGGGGTGAATAGGGTTCATTCACATTCAAATTGCTCAATTTTCTCTCAGACATTTCCGATTTTTCAAGAATGTTCGGATTTGGGGAAACTGTGAGAACTATTGGAAGATCTTTCGGTAAATTCTTTAATTGCTCAAAATTCTCCGGGGTGATGCTTAAAATCATGGAAATTCCGTATTTTACTGCAATTTCTATCTCTTGGGGATGGATACTATCGATACTAAAGGGGATTGCAAATCTTTGAATCAATACGGGGAGAATCTCAGCAATCCGTTCCTGGTGATTCTCATTCGGAATACATCCTAAATCGATAATCTGGGCTCCGTGGAGCAACAAGCTCTCAATCTTATCAAATAATTCATCAGTAGAGAGATTGGGGAATCCTACAATTTCACCTAAAACAATTGGAGGGAGACGTGGACTAAATATAACTTGTGAAAAGGGTGATTTTAAGGCAAACCACTGAGATGAATTTCCTGACTGCACGGAATTTCGGGTAGAGGAAAGAAATTTTTGATATTGGGCTTTTCCAAAAATTTCCATATCAATCTTTGTCCAATTTTCCTCAAGTAATGAATGTGGATCAATGGATTGTAGTAATGGGAGGATCTGTGAGGCAAAAGCTGGACCCTTCACGATTTTTGGCATGCTTTTTTGTTTATTTTCGGGAATTCGTGAGGGATCCCAAGGAATTAATCCCGAAATCATTACTACGTCAAAATCTTCTATCGGTATAGTATCCAAACATTCGGTAAGCATCGTGGGAGAGAGGAAGGCTACGACTGGAATTGGACAACTTTTTAAGGTGATTGAGTATCTATCCTTAACCAAATCCCAGTTAATGGACTTCAATATCGGAAAAGCATGTTCTCCGGTAACAATAAGGATTTTTAGGGGTAGGGAATTCATTATTTCTGCCAAATCTCATTAATTGCTTTGGAAAGATCACTGGGATTTTCATACAGGGAGACCTTCGGGAATTTTCGCAGATTTCTGGCATTTTGACTGTTGAAATTATCAATAGTAATTTCCACCGATTTTCCCCCTGGAGTTTCCGTTTGAATCAATCCAGGGATTAGATCACAAGGAACAACATATATCGGACCGCTTCCCTTTACCATTTGGGAGAAGATATTTGTCATTAAATTATCTGCAATGCCAACATTCATCTTTGCCACAGAATTAGCCGAAAGAGGGCTCAAAACCAATAAATCGTATGTATGTAGATTAAATTTAGCGCTGATGGGATAGCCGGGAATCTGATCTTTCTCAAAAATCAACCGTTTAAGGGATTCGGGATGTGTTTTTTGTATATTTGAAAGGGAATCTATGAGTTTATACATAGTCAAGACTGTTTCTCCTGCGTTTGAGATAAAAATATCAATCCGTTTTCCTTCTTCAACCAATTTCACAATTTGTTCAACACTTTCTCGGAGGAGATGACCGGCTCCAGTAATTCCCCAAGCGATTTTGAATTGACTCATAACGAAGCAAAGGAGGGTCTTCCCAATAAATCTTTAGTTGTATAACTCTTAGGGATCTGGAGAAAAACGAGTAGATACATACACATCATCAAAAACTGATCCTTGACAGTCAAAAAAGCGCATATTATCTAATAATTCACGAAATCGCCCTTCCATGATTCCTTCAGCAATAAATGCTGCGCCTTGGGCCGCGGATTTGGCGTTATTGGGAAGATTTTCTAACATCCGAAATGAAAAGATAGATTCGGACTTAATGTTTTGAGTGTTAGGAAAATTTCTGTTTAGCTGAGACATAATCCATTCTAAGAAGATTTCAGAACCAGTTAATAAAACAGGTATGGTGTTCTGAATTTTCCCAAAGGATTTGGTCAAGGAAAGCAGTGCTTTAGAAATCTGGTCAATGAAATACAATTTAATTGGATGATCATCGGGGAGTTGGAGGAAATCTTTTTGGATGGGATGTGATTTAAGAATATCTTGAAGTCCGCCTCGATAAATATCTTTTTTTGAACTTATTTCCATTTGATAGGCAAGTTCCCCATCAATTTTTCCCAAGGTCTGAATTCCCAATAAATTTGTGCCCCCTATTCCATCAATGATCTTCCCTCCTTCAACTGCGATCATCGCTGAAAATCCTCTCCCAATTTCCAATAATATGAAATTTAAGTCGGTTAATGCCATTTGTGATGATTTCTGTAAAGAATTCAGGCCATAGATTGTACTGCACACCTTGTCCGCGGACCCCATATCAATTACATTAAATTTTCGATATTGCGGAATTGTAGGAAAATGCTTTACCCCCGGAACAACATAAGCATTAATTTTCAAAGTCTTTAGGGATCTCAATACAGTTTCAAGCCCCATTAAGGGTGCTTCTGAGGAGGAGCGCAATGTTATTTCGGCTAAATCATGGTCGGTGAGATCTGCAACCTTCTTCAAAGGTAATCCAAACCCGCTTGGTGCGACTACGCAATCCAATGGAAAATGTTGAGAAATTAAATCTATTAATTTTTGGGGATCTTGCTTAATTAAATCACTCGCAATTGCAGTATCCAGAAATATTGATTCTGTAGTTCCCTTAATTTCATAACCAAAGAAATCCCATGATCCGGATCCGGGATCTATCCCCAAGACTCTCATTTTGCTCTAAAGTATAATTATTGACTTTGTTAATCAACCTTTGCCTCCAATCTAAATGATTTTAATACTTCCTACTCTATAAGGACTATATGACTTCGCTCGAGGCAAATTCTTCTCTCTCTGAAAAACTAATTTTTCAACCCTTCATCAATTACGAATCAATAGTCTGTGCGCATTTTCCAAATGCCGAGGATTCCGAAGGATTAGGGGATTCCGTAGCTAAGATAAATGCGGCTTGTATTGGTGTTCATTTTACGCCTACTGATGAAGTTTACATTCATGCTTACGAGGATACTCATACAAGGGCGATATTGAAACCCGGAACTCGTTTTGCGATAAACTTTTCAGAAAATTTTTATGAGTATGCTATTGCCGCACTGCGTCGGAAGAATCATGAAAAGTATGTTGATGAACTGCCTCGAACTTCGTTTCTTACTACAGATCCTGTTCCAATCTTAAAAAATGCTTGGGCGGCTGTTGAATGCGAGGTAATTGACATGCCTCTTGAAATACTTCAACGTCCTGTATGCCGGAGGCGGGAAAACCCGAATATTAGAGCAAAAATTTTGAGCAAAAACGTCTATCGACTTCCCATTCTTTTCAATAATCGATCGATGAACTTGGCTTTGGAATCTCTTATTCTGGCAACTCGGATTCCAATCTATGCCACAACAAGCTCGGAATATAGACAAGCTATTAAAACCTATGTCATCATCAAGAAAAAACTTATTGCTTGGCGCGATATGGATCGATTTCATGATGCCTACGAAATTATGGATTCTTTCTTAATTGACGGGGGAGTTCCTCCACAAGAATTATCCTTCCTATAATTGGGTGATTTCTTTGATGAACATAAAGGGATAGTTCAATTCAGGGATCCATTTCACAGCGCCGACCAAATTCCACTTTTTATATTGGATTTCGACTTCTGCTTGGAGATTTTTTCCAGTAATTGCAGTATAATCATATGGATGCTGTTTTGTATATATATTTTCTCCATTTTCAGTTAAGAGATTAATCGAAACGTCGGCTTTTTTCACAAAGGGTTGGCATTCGATTGATTTTTTCAGTCCTAATGCAATTTGGTTTAATACATCTGGATTATTTTGAATTGGAGATCCCATGGCAATATGGAAGAGAGCAGCAAGCTTAATTCCAAGTTCAAAAAATGCAATATCCCGATCCGTGGCATGAGAATCATGGTAACTATGAGCTTTCCGTTCCATGGTATATATTAAGGTAGATGGTCTATTAAATAACCGCTATTATTCGGATTGGTCTCCATAAATGTGAGATTTGGGGGGGTAGGAAAATTTTGAAGCAATTCTTCGATTTTTTGCCGGAAATCTTGGAAATCATAAGTTTTATTAACAATAACGTAGATAAGGGGCCCAAAGGATGACATCCCAACTGGAAGATTCTCTGATTCATAGATATTTTTAATGAGATAGGGGATTATTGGGTGCTGCAAGGAAATTTCAACTTGTTTAAATCCTTGATTGTTGATAAAATGAACACTATCTGCAAGATTGGGTAAATCTCGAGTAAGAAGGCTGGGAATCAGTTGGAAGAGTAAACGATGTGAAATTTTTTCAACAGAATTTTGATTTATTGGAGTATATTGGTCAAAAATATCAACTTCTTCTTTGTTCGATGCTCCTGGTAGCACATCAGGGATGATAAGAAATATTTTCCACTGATCTGGGAAATCTATGTGATAAAATGGCAAGGCTGGGGGCGCTTTTGAATTGGAGGAGGGTGTCATAGTAATTTTTTCGCCCTTGGGACCAAATGAATGTCCGAGATCGATGAAAAATCCTCCTTTTTCAAAAACTTGATATCCAATTCCCGAGGTACCTCCACGATTAATCAAATCCGTTAATTCTCCTATGGATACTTCCTTCTGAAAAATCTTACAAATTCCCATTGCGAATGACAGAAGCAATTGGGTTTTTGATCCAAATCCAATGTGTAGGGGCATAATTTTTAACATTTTGATAGAGATTTGGTTTTCCGGTAATTGAAATCGCTTTTGAAGGAGCGAATAAACAGTTTTGAATAATTCATGAAATTCATGATCCCCTTGAAAAGAAGGGGGTTTTGCATCATTATTCGAAAACTCTATTTCAAAATGGGGATTTTCAAGTCCAAATCCCAACCCTCCATCTATACGCCCTAAAGATCCGTTAAGATCTAGCAAAGACATGTGAATTCGGGCGGGGGATCGAAGGATAAAATGCATTACTAATTACCTAATATTTTCAATGCAAAGTTTGATATATTTTTTGTGTTTATCGTATATAATATTCCAAGTCCACGGAACAATAGTGATTTTCATGACAAATCTGGAAGGTATAACTCGCAAATTGTTGCATAAACAGAAATCTATTGATGATATTAGAACCCTTCTTGTTAAGCAATATCAAATTTTCAAAGATCTACCCGAGTCCCAATTGTATGATATGGTCGATGCGATCATTGAAGAAGTGGAAAAAACCGAAGAGATTTTCCGCCATATTGACAATTCTCTTGAACAATCACCCCAAAATTTGGTTTCGACAGTATTACGTCCTGTTGAATCCACTATATCTATGGGTGATGGGGGAGTAGGGTGTCGGGGTGAAGGTGATAATAAAGTCCACCAATTACTCGGAGAATTGAGTCAAACATCCGTCCATCCCGTAATTTCTCCATTATCTTTGGATGATACCGGTGCAATTCAGTTGGACACATCTGACGAATCGAAGCCATCTATTATTGTCACTAAGATGGAAGGAATGCACAGTAGATTGAGTGACTTCCCCTTTTTGGCAGGATTTCATGTGACCCGGGCAATGTTGCGAGATATTTATGTAAAAGGTGCAGTTCCTCTCTCGATTATGGTGGATGTTCATTTGGCCGATGATGGGGATATTGGGAAACTTTTTGATTTCCAAGCAGGAATCGCCACCGTGGCAGAAATCTCGGAAGTTCCCATTACCGCTGGGTCAACACTCCGAATTGGCGGTGATATGGTGATTGGGGATCGTCTCACGGGGGGAATTGCGGGAATTGGATTATCGAAATATCCCTTTTTCAGGGAAAATATCCGAGTCGGTGATAGCATCATCATGACTGAAGGAGCAGGCGGGGGAACAATTAGCACTACCGCTTTATACCAAGGAAAGATTGATATTGTCAAAGAAACCCTCAATTTCACGTTTTTGAATGCTTGCGGGAATATTCTCAAACAAGACCATCTTTGCCATAATATTCATGCAATGATTGATGTGACCAATGGAGGGCTCCGAAACGATCTTCTTGAAATATCTATGATAAATCATTTCGGGTTTCATGTAAATTTGGAGAATGTCAAAGATCTAGTCAACCCCAAAGTCATGAATTTGTTATCTGAATCTGAAGTCGATTATTTGGGTGTTTCTCTGGACAGTTTGGTGATCTTCTGCGAACCGACCATCGCCGATGAAATTGTGAGGTTTTTGAAATCTATCAATATTCTATCCCATGAAATAGGCCAAGTTAGTGAAAACGAAGAACTTCTATTCATAGAAGGCACAAAAGAGACGAGAATTCAACCCCAATTTCGTGAATCGGCCTATACAAAAATCAAAAAAGAGGTTGACATAATTCCTGAAGATCTTGGTGATCAGCATCGAAAACTCAAGCAAGCCTTTAACCAAGCTTTAAAGAAGAAAAATACTCTTGTGGAATATCTTCAGCAAAAATATTAATACCACTTTATCAAATTAATTATAGTAATGTCGTTGCCCTCAAATTTCGAAGATTTCGCCCAGATGTTAATTTTTTCACCCGAACATCAATATACCTTTTTAGTGGGCGCGGGAATATCCATGAATCCCCCCTCGCGGATCCCTTCGGCCGTCCAGTTTGTAGAAACAATTTTAAATCTTTGTGCTCCGCCCGAAGAAATTGAGGCAATTATGAAGCTGCCCCATCTTCGATATGAATTGCTCATTGAAAAATTTAAGATTTATTTCGATGAAAACCTTCATTTCCTGGATTATTTAGAGTTGATCAAGCAACCTAATCTCATCCATTTCTTTTTAGCGAGCGCAATGCTCTATAAGAATTTTGTAGTAACCACAAATTTTGATTTCTTAATTGAAGAAGCTTTACGCAAAATCCTTCTCCCGACCGAAGAATATAAAATTTCCCCGGTAATAACTCGGGAAGATTTTGATAGAGATTATAGCCCATATGACGCGGTTTCCCAAGGATTGCATCCTATCTATAAAATCCATGGGTCTAAAAAAAATATAATCACAGGAGAAGATACAACTGGGTCATTAATTACCACTATGGGATCATTGGGTAAGGACCGGGGCATTGGGGAAACGTTTGCCTTGGAAGGATTCAAACAACAACCCTTTTACAATCTGATAAAAGGTAGATCCTTGATTGTTATGGGATATTCGGGTAGTGATGATTTTGACATCGGTCCCATATTGAAAGCTCTTCCCCGTATTGAACAGTTGATCTGGATTGAGCACTCTTTTGAATCCGGATTTTCTATGACAAAGATTGAAGATTTGCCTGAAAAAGCCCCGGATAACATAAGAAAGTCGACCAAATTACTACAAGATATTTATTCCCGTATCTCAATTCCCATTTATCAAATCTTTGCAGATACCCAAATTTTTGTCCAGAAGATCCTATGGCCATTAATTCTGCCTGAGTTTCCATTATTGAATGCAGAATTTTTACCCGAAGGGGAGGAAATGCCCAAGTTTCAGCAGTGGGTATCCCAAGAATTTCAATCATCTCTACCTGAAGATATTCAGAAATATGAATTTTCCTGTAGTTTATACGCAGATTTCAAACTTTGGAAGGACTTAGAGAGAAATGCAGAATCTGGAATCACTCTAGCCAAAGAAAATGCCGATATTCATGCCCAGATGCGATTTATCAACTATCTAGGTAAATCGCAGATGGCACAATATGATTCTTACAAGGCACTCGAATATTTTCAATCGGGCATTTTAATC
>JABCSI010000143.1 GCA_018238965.1 Promethearchaeota archaeon | reverse complement strand
AGATGATTAATTCCCTTAAGATAGGCCTCTCGGCCAGCATGATATTGTGGATCAGTTAAGAAGAGACGAAAATAGATCATAAGATCATTAAAATCCATGGAGTTACTTTGGCGCTTCATCCGAACAAATTCTTTTTGTACCTTTTTAATCCATTCAAGATAGGAAAAATATTGGGGGTACATTTGATCTACCACCTCATTTAAGGGAATTCCATGATTCAATTGTTTTTCAAACATTCTAGCTAGTTGATCACTAGAAGGATAATTTTTTGATTGTATAATTTCTTTTGAGCCTTCCTCCTCCAGCTCAATGTACTTATTTCGAGCTAATTTTATTATGGTTCTTTGATCTCGGGGATCCATAATTGTATAATTGGATTGAAAGCCCAGCAACGAAGCATGCTTTCGCAAAGCCAGATTGGCAATATGGTGAAAAGTACCTGCTTTGATTTTTTTGGCACGCTCTCCCACTAGATGAATCACTCGTTCAATCATTTCTTGAGCCGCTTTTTTGGTAAAGGTAACCAACATGATATTTTCGGGAGGAGTGTTATGCTCTAAAAGAAAACTTACACGGTAAGTAATCGTTCGTGTTTTTCCTGATCCTGCACCGGCTATGACTAATGCAGGACCTTTACTATGAATTGCTGCGAGATATTGTTGATCATTTAATTCTCGCTGAATTCGGGCTTCAATATCCGAAGGTGGATGAATGAGCTTGATCTTTTTTGACATTGAAAATCACATGAAAGTAGGCTTCTAATAAGGTATTCTTGCATATCTTTATAATTTCATGTCTTTTTCAAGTTCTTAAACTGGGAAATAAGAAGTTAAATTCGATTTTAGAAATAATCCCAGATAGTGGTGTAACATTCTCGCCTTTAATTCCTTAATTTCGCTGTCCACCAGATCCTGCTCCAGCGATGACCATGGCAGGTCCAGATTTATGTAAAACTGCCTGTAACTGTTCCTCATTTAATTCTTTTTGAAAGCGCGGAGAAACTGTAGGTTCCGGTGTTCGTAAGGTGATTTTTTTTTTTGCCATACCCAAAGATAAGGCGACAACTCACCCTCATAAGTGTTATGATTACCAAGCAACCAATCATTGAACGATCAAAATGCTTGTCAGTTAATCGGAGATGGAGAGTATCTTAGAATAATTCCAATAAAATACTTTTAATATTCGAAACCATGTTTTTTCTATATACAACAGAACTATTTAATCACAAAAGGAATGAAAGAAAATGCCAGTATTAAAAATAGCGGTGGTCGGGGATGGAGGAGTTGGAAAGAGTTCCCTGTTAGAGACAAGGGTAAGCAAAAATTTTGATCCAAGCAAACAGATTACTATTGGGGTTGATTTCAAATTAATACCCCTAAAAACGGATCTGAACGATGGAGAAAAATCGACCTTTCTTGCCATGGATCTTGGAGGGCAGGATCGTTTTCAATTTATCCACGATTCATACATCAAGGGGATAAAGGCTGCCTTGATTTTGTTCGATGTTTCAAGAATTAGAACATTTTTCAATATCAATAAATGGGTTGATCTAATTATGCGGGAGAACGATAAGATTCCCATATTAATCGTTGCTAACAAGAGCGACTTACTTAGCCCCGAACAGAAGGAGGATCTTGTAATTAATATGGATGAGCTAATCAAGGAATTACCCAATCACCAAAATATTTACGGACATTATTTCACATCATCCAAAGATTACAAAGGGATTGAAGAGGTATTCGCAATTTGCGAGGAAATGATTCTGCAGAATATTAATCGAAATTCCGATAAAATTAGAGTTCCAATTGCCCAAGTAAGTTAATAATATCACATAAGTAAGCTAATTTTTTAATTGATTTTTAAATCATGAATAATCTATTGAAATATTAAATTATTGGATTATCGAATTTTTAGATTAGATTTTTTATCCTATCCCTTGGAAAAAGGGAATTTCAGTAAAGCCAAAAAGCTATAAGGGGTACTACAACACATGATTATTGTTGGAAAATTTTTTTTTTGTTCCCAAGATTGCAAAAAAGTGAATTTATTTAGGAGAGAATCCTTTTTTTTTATGTATAACGGAATTATTGAATAAGAATCATAATCCCCGAAATACCCCGAAATACATGGAAATATCCAAAAATGATATATCCTCAAGTTTGAAGTCACCACAAATGGATTGATGAAGAAATGCCTACCTACAAAATTGCAATAGTCGGGGATGGAGCCGTCGGCAAAAGTTCTCTACTAAAGGCAAAGAAAAGCAATACTTTTGATCCAGAGATGAATATTACAATCGGCGTCGATTTCCAACTTATTCCTCTTGAATCGGTCGAGGTTGATGGAAAAAAATCGAATTTCCTGGCCATGGACCTCGGGGGTCAAGAGCGTTTTCAATTTATGCATGATTCCTACATTAAGGGGATAAAAGCAGCCATAATTTTGTTTGATGTTTCAAGAATCAGAACTTTTTTCAATATTGAGAAATGGTACGAATTGATTTTAAATGAAAACGACAAGATTCCCGTGTTAATCGTAGGAAATAAAATAGATTTAATCGATATGGAAGCGCGAGAGGAAATTGCAAAGGATTTGGATGAATTAATTGAAGAATTACCCCGTAATCAAAATGTTTTTGGACCTTTTTTTACATCATCGAAGAATTTCGAAGGGATTATAGCAGTATTTGCCATTTGCGAAGAGATGATTTTAGAGATGCTTAATAAAGAATCTGAAGAAATGAGTCATAAAAAAGAGTAATTGGGCTTATTTATTAATGTT
This sequence comes from Promethearchaeota archaeon, assembly GCA_018238965.1. Lineage (GTDB taxonomy): Archaea > Asgardarchaeota > Lokiarchaeia > Sigyniarchaeales > Promethearchaeaceae > Harpocratesius. The sequence goes on along the minus strand of JABCSI010000143.1, from coordinate 7,173 downwards.
TTATGAAATTACTTTTAAACTCTGAGATTTTTGAATTTTACCCCTTATCCCAGATATCAAAAATAATCCCGCAAAATTTGTTTTAAATCCCCGATAAATGCGCCCAAATGCTCACTTGACACATGGGGCATCATCACAAACCTGAGAAGATCACATTGATCGAAGTGCCCCAAATACCAGCCACGATCCCGCAATTTTTGATTTAATTTACGGGTATTATTCTTGTTTGGGTTGGAAAATTGAATTCCCAATACATTCATCTGTGGTGGGGCAACTACCTGTAATTGTGGAATATCCGACAAATATTCTTGGAGTAAATGGGTTAGGTTCCAAGATTTTTTGATGATTTGGCTGAATCCCTGGAATCCCAAATATTGAATTAATCCCCAGAAGGCAATAACAGGCGCCCCAGGTCGGGTGCCCAATATATTAAAGGTTTGATGCCCTCCACCAGCCAAATATGGGATTTGAAAGCCTCCTTGATCATGATCCTTATCCGAACCGGAATTTCTTGCCAAGAACAATCCTGACGGATTAATGTTCATCCCCATTTTGTGTGGGTCAACGCTGAACGTAGAAACCTCGGGAAGTCGAAAATCATATTGGGGATATTTCAATCCTAATTCCTCCAGAAATGGAAGAACAAAACCACCGAAGGCGCCATCCACATGCAAGAATTTGTGATATTTTCGGGCTAATTTTGCCATCTGATCTATGGGATCAACTAATCCTAAGGCGCTGGTACCGGCGATTCCCACTAATGATATGGTGTTATCATCGATTAATGCCTCAAATTTATCCATATCTGGAGTGAAATCGGGAAGAAGAGGGGCATATCGTAATTCAATGTTCATCAGATGGGATATTTTTTCGAAACTATAATGGGCCGCTTCGGAAATGACAATATTTGGCCTTTGAATATGGGGCTGGAGAGTTTTTGCTAAATTCATGGCTATTAAATTGGATTCCGTGCCGCCCGAAGTCATATTTCCCCCGAATTGTGTTGAATCATCTACTCCTAACAAATTACCCATCAGGGTGACCAGATGATTCTCCAATTTTGCCGTTCCGGGGTTTAACCCGCGGTCTCCTAAATTCCTGTCAATATATTTTGCGTACAATTTAGCCGCTATTTCATGAGGCGGTGTTGACATTGCTCCTAAAATACGGCCCGAATTGTAGGGAATATCATTTTTCAAGGTGTTTTCAAGAGGTATTTGCCATGTTTTAGGATTTTTTCCCGTTTTAGGGAATGTCACCGTGGATAAAATATCCGGAGAAAAAATTTCCGGCGAAAAGATTTCGTCAAATGAAATATAACTCTTAGAACTTAGTTCCACACATCCTTCCAAGTTTTTACTCTATTTCTACCTATATTGCATACTAGTATATTTTAATTTTTTCTCTAGCATAAACTCTCAAAACTAAGATTCTCTTAAGATTAATCCCCCTCTGCTCTCTATATTACATTAAATTCGAATTAAGCAGAATTTTTGATAAAGAGATAGGGAATTGAACAGATAATAAACTCTTCGGAATATTTAAATACTGGACTTTAGTGAAGTACAGTGTAACATTTTTGTCGATAGGATGGGAGTTCAATGGGAGAATTAGAATTTGAAAAAGTAAACACATTTTCTTGTATCACCACATACGTGGCCCACAAGAGCCACACTGTCACGGAAATGCTTAAGAAATTGCATTTGGAAATGAAACATTTTGCCATATTGGTGAATGGCAAACGAGTTAGTTTAGATGATGTGATTGAGCCTCAAGATGAGATAATTATCTTACCAAAGATTGCCGGCGGATAATTTCAACACGTTTTTCATTTGACTCATGTTTCATTTCTTACAATAATAGCTGTCAGAAGGCTAATTTTTATTTTTCATGTTTTCTTAATCAAGCATAGTTCTTGAAAAATGGAATGAATATGCGATGGGACCCGATAAAGAGTGTGAACTTTGTGGACGAGAAGCCTACGGTTTAGTTCGCAGAGATATTGAAGGCGCAATTATGTACGTCTGCTCCGATTGTCAAGAAATGGGGAAAGAGCCGGCCGTTGATAGAAAAGCGCGGGCACGGACTGCCAAAAAACAAAAAAATACAGCTAAATTTCAGAACATATATCAATCAGGATCAAGCGCTCCCGCTCAACGGAGGTCTTCATCCTCGCAATCCAGAGGACCTCGAAAACCAAGATTGGCCAATTTAAAGATTGTGGATAATGCGCCCCAAATTCTATTAAAAACACGCACAAAACAGGGGTTAACCACGAAAGAGTTTGCTCAATCTATCCTGATCAAGGATAATTACTATAAACGCATCGAGAAAAAGACCACCCCTATGTCAATTGATGTGGCCCGTAAATTTGAGAAGAAATATCGCCTAAAATTGGTAGAGGAAGAAAGTCGGGGTGAGGAAGACGATGAGATGTCCAAATTCATGGCCAACGACAGTAAACCTTCCGATTCCATGATTTACTTCAAGAAGCGTGGTCAAAAGCCCGAATATGATCAATAAATTGATCAACAAATTGGTATTTTTTTTTACCCTAATTCCCATTAATTCCTTTCATACATCCAATTAGCCTGATTCCCTAACTTACTTCAATACCCTTGATTTCCCTAATACAATTCTTCTAAAACATTGCAATCTCTTGAGGCTTCGCCCATCGTGAATAAATTCGCTATCATAGTCCAAGTTTTTAATCCCCGTGTTCATCTATATTCCCTGAAGGAAATGGAGGGTCTTGCGGAAAGTGCCGGTTATACTATTTGCGGCACCGTAAAGCAAAATCTCCCCAGAATCAACCCGAAATATTATCTCGGGCAGGGAAAACTGAATAATTTGAAGAAATTCATCCATGGATTTTTCCATCCCGAAGAAAATCAAGGCGATGAAGATGATGATGTTCTTTCCAGATATAAATTCGATGATCTTGGTGATCTCGAAGATCACAGTAATGGGATAAATGATGTGCCGGATGGGGTTCACGATGCTGCAGTTGAGGGTATCTTTATTCCCGATGAGGTAAATGATGCCGCAGTTGAGGGTATTTTTGTTCCAGATGAGCCCTCCATTCCCAATGACGAATTGCTTCCAGATTCTGATGATTCTACCCCCGATGATTCTGACCTGGTTATTAATTTTCCCGAAAATCTCCAAAATCTTAGCGAATTGGTAGTAATATTCAATAACCGCATCAGTTATTCCCAAATTAACACCTTAAGCCGGGAACTCGCCGTTGTTGTAAAGGATCGCGATGACGTTATTTTGGAAATATTCGAAACCAATGCCCGAACCCACGAAAGCAAGCTCCAGATAGAATTAACCAGAATGGCACTACAGACAAACATAATGAAGAAGGAATTCGGGGCACATATGGATGAAAAGCAAGGTCGGGGCGCTCAAGGTAAAGGATTGAAGGGATGGGAACCCCAAATGCTCCATTACCGGAAACGTAAAAAGAAAATCCGAGATGATCTATCTAGAATTGCGAACCAACGAAACCAGCGGAGAAAAAGAAGGGGAAAAATGTACAATGTGGGTGTGGTGGGATATACAAATGCCGGAAAGTCCACTTTTATTAATACACTCGCAGGCACCAACCTAGAAACGGCCAATCATGAATTTACCACGATTTCCCCTGTTTCCCGCAAGGTAGTTTTTCCAAATTTTGATGAATTCGGGAGATGGAAGGGCCAAGAGGTCATTTTAACCGATTCGGTGGGATTTATCACCGATATGTCTCCTATGTTAATAGATGCTTTCCTCAGCACCCTGGAAGAATTACAATTTTCGGATTTATTATTGATTCTCGTAGATTTTTCAGACTCCCTTGCCGATATCGGATCAAAAATTGAAACTACCCTCTCTATTCTACACCGGATAAATGCCTTTGATCTCCCTAAGGTTTTCGCCTTGAATAAAATGGATTTGCTCACCGAGGCGGTCAGAGAGGAAAAATTCCTCACATTATGTGGTCTTTATCCTGATTTTACATGGTACTTGATTTCGGGTAAAGAAAAGGCGAGCTTAAAAACTCTAAGTGACGAGATTGTCGCGTTAAAATCGGCGCATTTTAAAAATAAATAGCCATCGATCCAAAAATTTTTTTTTAGATCTTCTGTTTAGAAGAAGTATACTGCCGAATATTTCGATTTTTCGTGCAGTATTATGCGTCGGTAATCAAGTCGTTACGATGCTGGACTGCTAATCCAGTGCCCGTATGGGCTCGTGGGTTCAACTCCCACCCGGCGCGCCATTTTCTTTTAAATTTTCATATCATTTCTCTTTCCGGATTGATCTTCAGAAACTGCTTAAATATTTCTTTGCAATTTTTACATAAACATGGGTGGAAATTCCCCTCGTTGAAACCTTTTAATTAAAGTATTCACAATAGTCCTTTGATCTTTCGGACGATTATCACGCGCAGAAGTGCGCACGTACGAGGCGAGAAACAGATGGTACAGCCCTTAAAATTAGAAACTTCCGACAAACTGTATAATGAAGCGTTGGAACTTATCCCAGGTGCTATTTTAGGCATCCGACGCCCCTATAACTTCGTGGTGGGGGAATATCCGATCTTTTTTGACAATGCCAAAGGCGGCAAAGTATATGACGTTGATGGAAATGAATATTTAGATTATCTGTGTGCCTACGGCCCTATAATCATCGGGCATCGGGAAGAATCAATCGATAACGCTGTCATTGAACAAATTCAAGACAAAGGATTCTGCTTTTCCTTGACCCAGCCTATTCAAAACCAATTGGCGAAGAAATTAAAATCCATAATCCCTTCATGCGAAAAATGTGTATTTGTTAAAACAGGATCCGATGCAACTACTACGGCAGTTCGAATTGCCCGTGGTTACACGAATCGGACGAAAATATTACGTTGTGGTTATCACGGCTGGCATGATTGGTGCGTGGAAGTCAAGGGCGGAATTCCCACCAAACTCTACGAAGATGTGTTCGAATTTGAATATAATAATCTGGCCGACCTAGAAGCCTTGATGGTAGTTCATGGGAATGAGGTCGCAGGAATAATAATCACACCTCTCGGTCATCCCTTGGCCCATGAAGTCCAAATGCCGAAACCCGGATATTTGAAAGCCGTGAAGGATTTAGCCCATAAATACGGTGCAGTATTGATATTTGATGAAATTCGAACCGGATTCCGGGTGACCCTCGGGGGAGCACAACAAGAATTCGGAGTATCCCCTGATCTGTCGGTATTTGGTAAAGCTATTGCCAATGGGTATCCAGTGTCGGCGGTAGTCGGAAAGAAGGAAATTATGGATGTGCTGGAACATGATGTGTTTCTCAGTTCCACATTCTTTTCCAATAGTTTGGCGCAAGTAGCCGCAATGGCCACGATCGAAATGATGGAGCGTGAAGATGTTCTGGGTGTCATTCGTAAAAAGGGGAACGAATTCGGAAAAGCCGTAGAAGATTTAATTGTGGATACGGGAGTACCGTGCACCTTTTCGGGAGGTCCATGGGTGCCCTTCATCACCTTTAACCACGATCCCGAGAAAAAATACAAAACTTTGCGTAATACGTTTTATACGTCTCTGATTCGCCAAAAGGTGTTCTTGCAACCTTATCATCATGGATATATTGCCTATCGGCATACCGAAGAAGATTTGACCTATACCTTAGATGTAATCCGGAAAAGTTTCCTGGAAATCAAACAACTCTAATAGAGCAAAAAACATAACCCACAGTAACTAAACAGGAAACCAGAATTAAAATGGAGAAACTTATCATAACCGCTGCAATTAGCGGGGCCGAAGTGCTTAAGGAACATAACCCTGCGATTCCCTATACAATAGAAGAAATAGGAAGGGAAGCCGAAAGTGCCTATAAAGCCGGAGCCAGCATCATTCATTTACATGTTCGTGAAGATGACGGGACTCCTACCCAAAGTAAGGAGCGATTTGCTGCGGCAATTGCCGAAATCCGGCGTCGTTGTCCAGATGTGATCATCCAACCTTCTACGGGGGGAGCAGTGGGAATGACCGACGAGGAACGTCTCCAACCCACCGAATTGAATCCCGAGATGGCCACGCTTGATTGTGGAACTTGCAATTTTGGCGGTGACGATATTTTCGTAAACACTGAAAATACGATTATCAATTTCGCGGGTGTGATGGTAGATCGGGGAATTAAACCCGAATGTGAGGTTTTTGATAAAGGTATGATCGATATGGCGCTTCGTCTCCATAAAAAGGGGATTATTCCTGGGCCTCTTCACTTCAACATGGTGATGGGGGTCAATGGCGGTATCAGCGGCACTCCCCGGGATCTAATTTTTATGGTGGAGAGTATTCCTTCCGATGCGACTTTCACCGTTTGTGGAATTGGTCGTGCTGAATTTCCTATGATTACACTCTCAATTTTACTCGGGGGTCACGTGCGGGTTGGCTTTGAAGATAATGTATATATTGAGAAAGGCGTGCTCGCGGCATCTAATGGGGAACTGGTAGCGAAAGCCGTTCGGATCGCCAAGGAATTGGGTCGCGAAATAGCCTCTCCCGCCGAGACCCGTCGAATTCTTGGGATCAAGCAATGATTGGAATATATCAATGGCATATTTTTTTGAAATTTTCCCATTAACGATTTTTTTTTCATTACGTGAAAAATCATTTTAAGCGCATTTATATTCATCTTTTCTTTATTTTCCTTGAAATTGTACTATTTAATTTCGAAACTACCCTTATTCTTACAATGGTGAATGTTATGGAACAATCCGGAAACAAATTTGGGACCCATCGGGTAATTACACCTAAGGGCGCTCTCCCACAGAATTGCGATAAACTTGATAACAATATGGAAATCCTTTACGATAATGAAATCTTGATTGATGTTCAATCACTTAACATAGATTCTGCTTCTTTTCATCAAATCAAAGAATCCTGCGACGGGGATGTGGAACGAATGAAAGCCCGCATGCTTGAAATCGTAGCCACCCAAGGCAAACATCGGAATCCCGACACCGGATCCGGAGGGATGCTCCTAGGTACTGTTGAACGCATCGGTTCTAAATTGGAAGGAAAAATTGACTTGAAGGTGGGGGATAAAATAGCCACTTTGGTCTCATTATCGTTAACACCTTTGCGAATTGATGAAATTTTAAAGGTAAACATGAAAATTGACCGTGTAGAT
>JABCSI010000142.1 GCA_018238965.1 Promethearchaeota archaeon | reverse complement strand
TCCAATATGAACTATTATAGAAAAGTGGTGCCACTCTACAATCTACAGACTTACACCGATGATATGCTGAAGGAGGAAGTGATTAGCCACTACGCGGAAATGTGCCATATGTGGGAGAAGGCAAAGAAAATTATTCCGGATGGTAACTACATCGAATCCAAGTATGAAGATTTTCTGCAGACGCCAATGGACCATATGGAGAAATTTTACCGTCAATTTAACCTTTCCAATTGGGACGAAGCGAAGAAGGGTTTCCAAGCCCATGTTGATAGCCAGGAAACCTATATAGTGAATAAATTCGATATTTCGGATGACGTAATCGAAACTGTGAATAAAAATTGGGGAAAAATTGTAGATTCCCACGGTTATGAGCGGTTGGAACCCAAGGATCCTTCGATCATCCAGATTTATCAGTCCACCTCTGAGTATATCCAGAAAAAATATAAATACGACAAGTAATTCTCTGGAAATTATTCGTTTTCCAACTTTATCGTATTCCTACTTTTTTTAATTGTTTTTAATTGTTTTTAATTGTTTTTAATTTTTTGAATAAATCTCCAAACATTGAACCACTTTATGTAATCCTAAAATAAATCCGAGCACGCCAAAGATCCATGCCCAAATCACTGGAAATGTAGGATATAAATCGAAAATTGTCCGTAATAGCATTAAAGCGGCGCCTGCCACGGCAATTAAAAATCCTTTTTCACAATCATCTAGGGAAGATTTCCCAGATTGGTATTTCACCATCGTACGTCCCCAAGAATACGCTAAAAATATCCCTATAAAGGAAATACTCGCGGGAATTATGTTAAGGTAGGAGGAGATGTTCATGATAGTTGTTGTACCTAGAAGTAATCCATACATCTCAGTTGGGTTGGGACTAATAGTGGATGCTACTCCACGGACATAGGTGTATCGCTGGATATAATTGATTAACTTAAATGTAGATTGGAATATCTGTAATAGGACCCCTAAAAGTAAAAATCCCCCTGCAATCTTCAACCGTGAAAAGTAATGGGATTTATTGTGCATATTTTTGAGAACGGGCCAAAGCAAGAGAATTAGAAAATAAAAATAAACACTCCATCCAAGAATCAGGAGCCCTTGGGTAATATAATCGGTCCATTGGAATCTATTTAGAAGCCCCCAAATTGACAGATCTCGACATGTGAAGGGGGAGTGGAGGGTATGCCAGAGTGCAAATATTGCAAATTCTCCCAATTGTGCATAAGCAAATAAATGCCAATAGGATTTGATTGTTTTTCCAAGGTTTTTTATAGAAACTTCAGATATTGGTTGAACTGAAGAGGGTACCATAAGAGTAACTTCGTTGAGAGAATTTATAAAAATCACCTAACTCGAAGTTGCGCGATTCAGATGTAATAGGAAAATGAAGTAAAAAATCCAATCTATCAAAAAATTGGTAAAAAAAAAATTTTAGAAAAGAATTTTCAAGATTTGAAGATCGATTGGGGATTACCCAAAGAGCGCGCCGAGACCGGCTGGTTCTTCTTCCTTTTCGGGTTCTTTCTCTTTTTTCTTCTCTTTTTTCTTGCCTGCTGCGGGTGCACCGCCGGCTGCGGGAGCGGCCATAACTGGGGCGGCAGAGGCGCTTGCAATTAATTCGTCGATATCTTTGCCGTCTAAGCCCGCCACTAAAGCCTTGATTTGGTTCTTGTCGGCTTTCACTGCGGCTGCTTTGAGGACTTTCTCGATGCTTGCTTCGTCGATAGTTTTATCGGCTTTATGTAAAAGCAATGCTGCGTAAACTGATTCCATTTTTTTTATTTCTCCTATGTATTCGGTATTTGTGAGTAAAAAATTTTGTTTTTGTATAGATTTACAATTGGTTAGCGCATCCCAGAAGGGTGCTTAACCAAATAAAGATCCTAACCCTGTGGGTTCATCATCTTTCTCTTCTTCCTTCTTTTCTTCCTTTTTCGAAGGTTCGGGTTCAGATGCTGCTGGTTGTGCCAATTCCAATCCGAAGGCTGCGGCATTCACCACAGTTGCTTGACGGGTTGCTTTGGCCATATATTGATCGAGTAATTCCGGAAAGTACATGGGTAATTCCATCGCTAAGCCCACTGCACCGCGCGCCGCTTTTTGAATAAGGGGTACTACCGTTTCTTCGGTAACAATACCTAATCCTAAAGCAAGGTTCAATGCTTGTGAGGCTGCTAAACGGACATCGCTCAGAATCGCTTCTACATCCATGTGCAATATTTCTTCGGCTAAGATCTCGCCATTTTCCCACGCTGAATAGAAATCTAGCTTGATTGTCATAGGTTCTAATCCGAGTCGTCCCAACAGTTGGGCTTGTTTTTCGTTAATTAAATCGCCTTGGTGGTGGGTTACGGTGTCGGTTCTGATGTGAATGGTTCCATTTTTAATCAGGGTGGGCACTTTCAGGTTTTGATTTAGTTCGGAAATTATTGGACCCGGAGCGATTTTGGTATCCCCTGCCTTAACGGTTATATCACCTGGGGCGATATCTCCGGGTTTGGCGGGGCCCATAACGGCCTTGGATTCCAAGAATTGAGCCAATTTAATCGGGTTCATGTTAGTGAACAAAAGCGCGCTAATTCCTGTAATCTGGTTAGAAAATTCTTCCAGATTCTTTTTTCCAGCTTTTAAGAATGCCCGTCGAATCAATTTTTTCTTGGATAAGGTAATCACCACGTCACCCCGAAGGGTATTACGTAGATTATGAAGTGCCTTAGCAGGTACCTTTTCAATGCGGGCCAGGCCTACGACATTGAATTTGTTTACCAAATCCTTAATACGTTCAACTTCTTGCAATTTCAGAGGAGATACAGCATGTTTTTGGACTACCATAATTTAATCACCGTCTTCCTCCCTTCTTTGCTTCCTTAACCATCACTGGTTTGCCCATAGTCGTTTTAACATAAATCGAGCGAACGTTATTGAATCCAACCGGTAATTGTCCTTCTACAAAAGATAATACCGAATTAATGTTTTCCATAAGATCGTCTTCCGACTGGGATTTCTTCCCTATCTTGAGTTGCATCAAGAGATGCTTTTTCATTGAAATTTTGATGATTCTACCCATTTTCGCAATATAATCATCAAGATTCTCATTTGGACGGATTACACCAAAGCCTTTGGGTTGAGGTCGGGGCATTTTACCTTGTTGGCCTAAATATCGGGCTAAGACACGTGCTAAATTTCGCATCAAATCCGCTCGAGCAACAAAGTATTTGAATCGCTTTGCCATTTGCTTCTGATCTTTCTTGGATTTTTTCTGTAATTCATCCAAATCTTCCGCATTCAGTACCTTATACCCATTTTCTTTGAGATCCAATTCCATTTGATCTTTTACAATGAAGCAAACATCTTTTTTGGCCAAATTGCCCGGGATTGGATGGGGTAGCAATATTTCGCTATCAATCCGATTATTCGGATTTTTAATATCCACATCCCGCACATTTATAATCAAATCAATGGTTTCATCAAATTTTCGGACTTTATCGCTTTTTCCTTCTTTTTTGATGACGGCATTTTCCAATGCCAGAACCAATGCATCTCTCACTTCTTTTGTATTCACTATCAAAAGATTATGCACCTTCCTCCGTCATTTGATCATCGTAGAGCCCTTCGTCTATCTCTTTCAAGATTTCCCGAGCAGTTTTTCCATCAACTTTGATTCCACAAGAAAAGGCAGTTCCAATAATAGTTTTCGCGCGCCCTTTGGTATCCAAAGCATTCAAAGCATCCTGTTTCATGCGAGCAATCTTTAAAATTGCAGCAAATGATACATCACCGACAAATTCAGTTGTAGGTTCACCCGATCCTTTCGGCACTCCAATTTCTTTGAGTAAGAGTGCGGAAGACATAGGTGTACTTACAACAATTTCAAAAGTTTTGTCAGCTGTATTAACCAAAATGGTCACAGGGACTTTTAATCCTTTAAAATCCAAGGTCTTCTCGTTGATAGCATCAACCACATTTTTGATTGGAACTCCTGTTGGACCAATAGCGGGACCAATTGGAGGACCACCCGAGGCTTTGCCACCTTCGACGAGTGCAGCGACTTCAATAATATCTGCCATATTTATCACTTTAAATCCCCCACAAGTCGAGAAAAGAACACCGAACAAAATCGATCACAAAATCATTTTCCAGAAGAGGAAATGTTATCGGATGGAGTATGTTGACAATGATTGTCTGAACTTCGTAGCCCGTGCTTGAAATACCAATCGGAATTTTTTGCAACTGGGGAAAGGAAGTAAAGCCGCACTATGGTGGCGTCCTAATCTACTAGAAGACGAGTGAGAGATTAGTATGTTAGATAAAATGGCATAGGATTAAAAATTTGCGATTCAGAATCCGGAATATCGTCACCTAGGGGGATAAGGGTAGCGAAGATTAATGATGATGAGTTTTTGTGTTAGAAATGATTTATTTTAGATGCGCCATATCCTCTTGGGTGCCTTCGGTATTGCATGCAGGGTCAATATAGCATGAGTAATCCGAAACCATGACTTCCGTGGATTGTAAATCAGTTCGAAGCCGGGTTACTGAGGCATTTGAGAATTTTTTAAAGTATATATCCCATGATTCCACACCCAACAACCTTAATAGGGCGCGAACGGGGTTTAAATGTGTGATGAATAATATGTGTCGAATCTCTGGATACTTGGAAGGAATTTGGTTCCATACCAGGTCGTGAATGCGTTGTTCCAATTCGATGGCGGATTCTCCTTCCGGGATCAGCACAAAGGGTTTTTCGATCAAATAGTTTTCCAACACATGGGGATGGGTGAGTTTGACTTCTTCCTGGGTCTTATTTTCAAAAACACCGTAATTACGTTCAATGAGGTGGGGATGAATATGAAAGGGACGATTCAGGGTTTCTGCGATTATTTTCGCTGTTTCCGCGCACCGCTGTAGGGGACTGCTAAGAATCAATTCAAAATTCCATCCTTGTGTTTTTAAATATTGTGCGGTTGCTCTTGCTTGTGCGCGCCCCGTTTCGTTTAGTGGGCTATCGGTGATTCCTATGAAGGCATTACGCGAATTTGCTTCGGTTTCTCCATGCCGAACGAGGGTAAAATAATAGGGAGTAGAGGAGTTGAATGTATGAGAGGGGTCGAAGACTGGAGAGGGTTCGGGGGAATTCGCACACATATGAAAATCTAAGGGGGGAAAGTTGATAAGAATTATGGTAAGGGGTAAGGGCGGAAACTTTTAAGAACATGCATGAATAGAATCCTTAAGATGGATCTTTCTCCCCCGCCTTCAGTCATTGATGGATCATGGATGGTTGACATGTTACATCCCCGCGGGAAGTGGGGAAAAAAGGTGTATAAGGCGATTGAGCAGTGGATTAAGTCGCAGCAGAAACTTTCCACATCTAAATCGGCTTTCAATCTGTGGAAGGAGTCCTTTAGGATTATCTATCCCGAACATGAATTGGACAAAGCTTTGTATGCCCATCACTGTTTGCTGGTTTTAATCATTGCAACATTTTTGCATGGAGTTTTGGACAAGAAATATGGGGAACTCCATGAAGCGATTGAAACACCTCGATATTTTCGATGGATGGAAAATTTCCCCCCTATCATCACATATCAACAAGAATTGGTGGATATTATTGCCCAATACGAGGTATCCGCCTCCGATTTATTCGGCGAAATATATCAGGAACTTATCGCGAACACAACTCGCCATGTGAAGGGAGAATATTATACACCTCCCGATTTGTGCCGGCTTATGGTGGATCGCTCCTATGAAGTTGGCATGACGGTTCTGGATCCCGCATGCGGTTCTGGATCCTTTTTGGTTGCAATAGTCCAGCGTATTCTCCACTCTTCGGTGTCTTCCCAAGAAAAAACCCGCGCCCTGGATAAGATTTATGGGGTGGATATTAATCCCGTGGCCTGTATGATGTGTCGGACCAATCTGCTATTGGGTTTCAGCCAAGCTGGATTTCCACTCGAGTCCCTGTCCCCGAATATTTTCCATGCAAATATGTTATTGGATGATTTTTCTACCGTACCCGGATTTCCTTCGGATTTTTCTTTGATTATTGGGAATCCTCCATGGTTGGTGGTGAATGGAATTCCTTCAAAGGATGATAAGGAACACATTAAACATTTGGGAAATGAATTGTGTATTTTGCGGGGTGGGAAATTGGCCACAAGCACCGAATTAACCGCCATATTTTGGGCAAAATTAAATCGGGATCACCTTATTCGGGGAGGGATTATTCATTTGGCTATTCCTGCCAGTCTTGCAACCGGTTCCCAGCATACACTTTTACGTCAATTTGTTGGCTGGCAAGATATAGAATTTTGGGATTTTGATCGAGATCTCTTTCGAATTCATAGTTTGTGTATCAAAGCTAGCAAAGGTGTTCAATCATTCAAGAAACGTCTCCAGGTTCAATGGGTCACCTTTCATTGCGCTGATCTTCCTCCGTATTCTACAGAAATTACAGAAATTGGGCGAGAAATATACGTTCCCAGCATTGTGGAAATCAAGAAAACGAAAAAGAAAAAGAATAAGGGAAAAAAGAGCAAGACAGCCTCCACCAACCTGAATAAATTCATCCCACCGGCTAATGATTCTGAAGAAATAATGCGGTATGTAGATCCCAATGTGATTGTGGGTCGATTGATTCCCCTAAGGGAGTTTCAAAATTTTTATAATCGGTCGGAATTTGCCCTAGTCACCGATGCCCAATCCTCTCCCTATGTTGCTAAATTTCGACAAGGCGCATCCTTAGTGCCCCGAAATTTACTGTTTGTTGATGTATTTCCCATGAAATCTAAATCGAGTTCAAGATTACCATTATCTCCAAGTAGTATCCGGATCCAACCTGCCAAATCTCTCCAATCCAAAAAATACAGTACCTGGGATTTTGAGGCTTATAATTCGGTCAATATTGAACCCGAATACATTTTTTCTGTAGCAAAAAGCACCGGGCTCCTTTCCTTTTACTATTTGCAAAAATATACTGCGGTGCTTCCCTTAGAACGTTCAGATCCTCCTAAATCGGAAACTCCTTATATTTTAACCCTTCCAACAGCTCCTTTAGCGCGCGAACATATTGCAAGTCTTCAGCAACTCTATACTGCGAACATCAAACCCGGCGCCAAAATTTCACAACTTTTTAACCGTCTCAATTACGGTAAAGCATTGACGGATCCCCGCCAGTTCAAAACCCCAAAAGTGATTTTTGCAGGTATCGGTAGTAATGTAAAGGCTGCCCTTCTAGAAGACAACGCCATCATTGATACTTCGTTGTATTTTTATATTCCCGAGTCAATAGATGAAGCCTATTACCTGATCGGAATTTTAAATGCCCCCCTTACTACTCAATATGTACATCTGGTGGGAAGCACAGGGGCAAATGGCAGTCTGCGCAATATTCATAAATACCCTCTCCATATTCCATTTCCGCAATTTGATCCAGCCGAACCAAACCATCGCGCAATCTTCATCAAAGCTAAAGCAATCGAACTCTCTGTTCATGCCTTTGTTTCCCAAGAAATTTCTAAAAACCCCTTATTGGAATTGAAAATCAAGACTCTCCAAAATAGACTTCTTGCCCATCCGCCATACCAAGCAAATCTCCAAGAATTAAATGATCTTGTTCGTCAGATTATCCATTGGTGAACTCTTGATGATAATCTGGTGATTTGCTGTTTGGGGATGTGGGGGTTTTGAAATCAATAGATATAATTTTAATAGAGTAAATCGCGTGTATGCTTCGGAGGGAACGAAAGATTTCTCCCTGCTAACCACTCCTTGGTGCGACCAATTACAATTGAACGATTTCGGGTAATTTGACGTAATTCTGCTATGTTTCTGGCACCTAAAAGACTCATGGTAATTTTCATTTGCGTAATTAGGCTTAAAAACCATTTTTTTAGATTTTCCTCTTCGGGATACCCAAAATCCTCCATTATTTCAATCAGAACTGGATAAGTGAAACTAACTAAATCAGAACCTAAGGCTAGCGCCTTTACGGCCTCCCGCCCATTACGTATTCCTCCACCCACAATTAACGGAATTGAAGCATTTTCTGGCCGTAATCCTATATCTAAAAGACTCCAGACTGTGGGAATTCCCCAAAAATCGAAGGGTCGTTTAATGGGAGGATAAGTTTGTTTTTGCGAGATTGTGAGATCCTTAAGTGTTTCGATTCGGGCGAAGCTGGTTCCACCCACACCCTGGATATTAATTCCCTCCACTCCTATATCCCACAAGGGGCGCACATCTTCGTGACTTAAACCCGTTGTGGAACTCTTAACAAATACCGGCGTTGAGAGTGCATTGGTTAGCTTGTCCAATTTATCCAATAATCCGGTGTATCCTGTGGAAATTGGATCCACTAAAATGTCCAGCAAGGGGGATACCCAAATTTCCACAGCATCCGCTTTAATAACATCGATAGCTTGTTTTACATCCTCTATGTAGGTCTCACTTTGCATTATCATGGTGGCGGATATATTGGCAAGCACCAGTCCATCTGGATTTTTCTCCCGCACTATGCTGAAACTTTTGATTATTCCCGGATCTACATCCTTTCCGAGACATGCCCTTTGATCACCGATACCCTGCGCTATATGGTATTTCTGCGAAAATTCTGCGATTTTTTCATTCACGGGGGTAAATTTCTTGTGTCCACCTGTCAATGAGCCGACCATTATCGGATATTTCAGTTTTTTTCCCAAAAAATTGATCGATAGATCTACATCGTTCACTCCAACTGGAGTTAGGGCGTTGGGTATAAAATACATGTCCTTCCAATAATTCTTTCCTGAATACTGAACATCCTCCTTTAACGTTGTCTCGATCGTGCTCATTTGATATTTAAGGTATTCTTCGGGTTTCATCGGCACCAAGTGATTGTTGGATGCCTCCTTTAAAGATGTTGCTCGCCCCCGCCCCACCCCAGTTCGTCCCCGAAATTCAAAAATTTTTTTTTGTAGGGAATATTGATCTAATTAATTGGTATAGATCAAATTTTCAATCTTGGATCCGTAGCCTAGCCTGGAATGGCGTCAGCCTCCTATTCACCATGAGGTGCAAGCTGAAGATCGAGCGTTCAATTCGCCCCGGGTCCGCCAATTTATTCCATATTTTGTTTTACTAAGTTTTCCCCATATGTTCCATAATTCTATTGCTCATGTGTTCTTCGCTTTAAGAAAGGTCATAAATGTTTATATGTGAATAATTCAAGGCTAATGTCATGGTAGAAGAAATTTGTGTAAGTTGTGGAACGCCCTTGCATAAAGGCCGTAAAAAAAATTATGTAGAATGCTTGCTTTGTCATCAAGATGTATGTCTTGAATGTTCTAAATTGGGTATCTGTCCAACTCATTATGCCGCGTTATTCCTTGATCAGATAGAGGATTTAAAGAAAGCCAACCGCACTTTTAGATTTCTTGCTGATTTTGGGATAATTTTAGTGTTATTTTCAGTTTTTACTCTAATTTGGGATTATTATTTTACAATAGCTTGCTTTATTACTACAAGAAGAGAAAAACGGATGGAATTTTATTTGATAATAAATTTCCCAGTCCCTAATTTTTTTTTACGTTAGGTTGAGCCGCCTTTTCCAGAAAAATTCCAACCTAGCGCTTTAAATAACTTATCTGGCATATAAAGGGTAGGAAATGCTTTTAAAGGAATAATCCTCTAAGTAGATATATGTCAGAAAGAAGGTGCATCAGTTGTGGAACAACATTGCATGATGGCTTTAATAAAAATTATCTAAAATGCCTCGTTTGTCAGCAGGATGTGTGTCTCAAATGTTCCAAGCTTCGCCTCTGTAAAAGCGATTATGCTGCATTATCAACCGATCAAGTAGAGGGTTTAAAAAAAGCCAATCGCCCTCTTGCAATCCTAACTGTTTTTTTGGTGTTCTTAGCATTTTTTATGATTATGGCTTTCTATTCGTTACTCAATCCAGATTCACTCATCATGCCTTCTTTATATGAGGAAGATTTA
>JABCSI010000141.1 GCA_018238965.1 Promethearchaeota archaeon | reverse complement strand
GGCAATGATCATTGTTTTATAGATCTGCCATTTCCACCTCCATTAGTGTCTTTGAGATAATAATTGGACATTTCAAAATACCAGCTAAACGTGATCTGGTATTTTGTAAAGTTCTAAATCCATACTGGTTTCGAGTAACCAAGTTGATTCTTCTGTTGACTTCTTCACGATATGATCAGATTCCTAATGTAATAACTGGCTCGCGTGAAGTTATCGCTTTCACAATGAGGACATTGATCGGGCGGAAACTCAGCATCGGAAATTTCTTTGATTTCCGTCCTAATGGATGAATTCTCCGAATTATCGATATTAAACTAATGAAAACACGGAGACTTATATCTTCTGTTTAAATCAAAGAACCTAATTACGATCAACGGGGAATCTTCCAGCTTTGAGTGGGAACACAATTATTCAAATAGTTGAATAGAGAGATAAAAAATGCGGGAGCAGTATTAAGTGATTTATGTCGAAGCAAATCATTAATAAGTTATTTGATCTATAAAATAATGATCATTGCCAATTTATTGAAGAAAGAAGAAAGAATGTGAAATAATATGCCAGAAGGAATCTTTTTAGTCGGATGGGACGATACCATGGGATCTCAAATTGAGGCAAAATTCCCACAGGACTGCCAAATTCAATATAAAAACATTACTCAATATTTGGTCACCTTGCAATCAGTAGGTAAAAGTTCAAATGTACAAATCAAAGATGATAATAAAATTGTTTTAATTTATAATCATCTTGAAAAAGAAGGAGTTCCAAATTATGAGTTCATTATCGTAATCCTTGATAATTCGGAAGAATCAGAAGTCCCAAAAATTCAGAGTCAACTCAATCTTGAAGGAGGAAAAATATTAAAGATATCAAAATTTAAAAGATCGAAAGTTTTCTTGGATTTTGCAAAAAATTTGACCAAATCGACAAAAAAGAAACAAAAGAAAATTGTATTTATTGGATATCCAAATTCGGGTAAAACTACAACTAAATCTTTCTTTTTTGAACAGATTCAAAGTGAGAAACTTTTAGAAACTACATTCACACCAACAAAAGGCATTGAATCAACCCCATATAACTTAATTGATTCAAAAATCGTATTATTTGATACATCTGGTCAGGAAATTGAACGATGGTTCACTATAGATGAAACTCCTTTAATTGGCTCAGATCTTTCATTTTTCTTCATAACCGCAATGGATTGGAAACAAAATTCAGAAAGAGTAAAAAGTGATTTAAACAGAATTATTCAGTTTTCTGAAACTCATGATGAGATTACGCATGATTTGGTTCTATTTTGCCATAAATTTGATGAAATTACTGAAGATCAAGAGGGTTTTAAAAAAAACTTGCTAGATTTCATACAACCTTTAGGAATTCCTGTATTTTTTACCTCAATAAAGAATTCCGGGAATTTTGATATTCATATTGGCTATCAACTCATGCTGAGGAAACTTTCACCATTTTTTGTATTTATTAACAATTTCCTCAACCCACTGATGAGAAAATATACACAAAGTGGACACTTACTATTTATGCTTGATTCGGACTTTGCTCCAATATCTGATTTTACACATATCAATGAATACTTTAATGTGGTGGACGTCAACCAATTCAAGAAAACAATTATCAAATTGGTGAAAATGATCAATCTAGAGGTGAATAATTTTGGTGATTTTGTATCATTTTCAGATAAATTGAGTGAGAAAATTGTTGTTTGCTTAAGAATGTCGAGTTTTAATCCTGATTTTTCTTATGTGATTATGCAAGCAGAATCATATCAATTTGTAGATGAATTGTATAAAGAATATACTAAAGTAAAACAGAGTTTTTCTTGGATTACAAAAAAAATTGAGTAAATAAGTATTAAATAAAATCTAGGTATTTTTTTTCAAGATATATAATGAGAGATACAATTAATTTGGCTTATCACTTAAGATATTACTTAAAATTATTTTACCTCTCCTTCTGGAGTAAACATATTGTTCAGTACATTTTTTATATCTAGTGCAGAATCTCTCATCAATTTTAAATAATTCATCAGATCCTCCTCAGAAATTGAACCGTTAGTTTTTTGCTCAATTATAATATCACAAAATCCTAAAATGGTACTAATTTCACTCCTTATTTTAATGTTCAAAGATTCTAGGGGCATCAAAAATTGCTTATTTACAAACATAGAATATATATCATCGGAAAAATCTTTGAAGGATTCATTATCATCGGCCAAAATACGATCAAATCCAATTTCCTTAAACAATTTCTCAATTTGTTGAAAAATTAAAACTGAAATTACAGGCAATTGTGCATCCCTGAGAAAAATTAAGGCATAGGATTGTTTTCCCCCTCTGGCACTCGGATCATCTATATCAATTTTGCATACCTGGGAATAAAATTTATCATGTTCCAAGAAAATGTATTTGTTAGTTGTGTTCAACGCATCTCGGAGTAGATCTCTTATGAAGTTCTCACTCTCGATAGTGTTTGAAGAATAGAGAGATACAGGACCAAGGATATGATCATATTTTCCGATTATTAAGGAAAACGCAACATCGTCCACACACTGTTTGTAACTACTATATTTTTCCGACATAGTTTTTACATTCGCCTTCTGTAAATCTATTTTCGCAGTTCGAAAATAAAAGTTTTATCTTATTATAAAGAGTGAATTGCATAGTTATTCGTAATTGCCAGGAATTTCCCTATTTTTCAGAGAAAACAAAATGCTACAAAGACGTAAGTGTGAGGACAAAAAATATTTACGTTCATACAAATTAAGAAATAGCATGGTTCGATCTAAATTTCGATGGACGAAGGAAGAGAAGGAATATTTCTGGTTTAGACCAATTCTTATCAATTGAATAGCGAGAGGTTCATTTTACCTTTCATTAGTAGTTCTAATCATCGTTGCACTAATCAATATTAATGATGAACTAATTATATTTGTGACATCGAGTGTCATTCTTCTTTCTTCTGTCTTGATAATTTTGAATCATTTCAAATTTTACAAGATATCCTCGTGGAGATCGCTCTCGGTGATACGGCTCACGATAGCCCAAAGGATTGCCAGAACCCCCAAACTAATGAGGGTTACCTGCATGTCCCATTCGACAGCCAATCCAATGAGAGCATCTTGAAAACATAAATAAGAAAACAATAAGCAGAGATGTTCCCTTTTCAAAATATTCCTTTATCAAAATATATATTAATGTGTAATCCTTTGTATTAATTGGTGAAACAATGTCGAAATCTCAAACTCGTAATGTCTCAACTACTATTCGTGAAGAAGACTATCAATTTTTAAAACACTACAATCTGCACGTATCTGCTGCACTCTCTATTGGAATTCAAACTATCAAAAAAATGTTTACTAATGAGAAAGTGGGATTATCGAATGAAGATATTCAATTAGTTAACAACTTAATGGATGAAAATCGAAATGTATTAAGGAGACTTGGGGAAGCAGATTAATGATTTGGATTCCAGATTTACCAACTGTACTTCAAGTATTTGATTTACTGAAAACCTTACCTGAATGTAATGATTTACTGAAAGCGACCTGTATCAATCCAACTGGTATCAAAGGTGTTTTAGATAAAGTTGAATTTGGATTGCCATTTCAAGATATATCATTTTGGGAGAAATCTGCAATTTTAATACATGACATAATTAGTTATCATTACTTCTCAGATGGAAATAAGCGGATTGGGTTTTTGATGTTGCTTCTATTTTTGAAAAAAAATGATTATACTCTAAAAGCTACGGAAGATGAAAAAGTCGAATTTAGCTTAGCCATTGCCAAAGGAATCATGAAAAATGAAGAAATTGTGATGTGGATTAGAAATCATGCCAATTCTGGTTGATACTTTCTTCGCCACTATTTTAGCTTCAAAATTTGCGGTTAATGATCACAGTTAGAAAAAACAAAAATTCAGCCCGAAAGAAAGAAATCAAGCACTAAATCACAAGATAAAACTATAAAGAAAATCCCCTAAAAGCTAACTCGCACTAAAATACACCAGAGAACAAGAGCAATAAGTATCTAATAGAAAGTCAAAAAATAGGAGAAGCTATATAATTTTGAATTGATATAATTATAATGTTGAGAAAGAGAATGGACTACAAGAATCTCACGGGAAAAGAGCAGTATAATCTGCATATTTATTTGAAGAGATCAGAGCACAGGTATTCCAACGAGATAAGGTCAACTCAATGATTGGGTTGACACTAACTTAAATAGTTTTCATGCAAATAGGGCGGTATGTACTATATTGCGCATATGCCTGCGCTAAAAATAGCCGTTCTCATTTCTCAATTGCAATTGAGGTCAAACCGGTTCTCAAAAGGGGAAAGGAATTTTCTTTGTTTTCTCATTGGCGTGGCATTCCTTCGCCACGACTGAGAAATGAATAAAAAAAATAATGCGAACCGATCTGACTATCTCTGGTCGCAATATTATGCTTCTTCAGGCGGGAACATCTTTTTCCAAAAAGGAAACCATGGAATAATCAAGATAACCAGACTGGCGAATGGGGCCAAGAAAAACATGGAAAATTTCTCAAACGAAATCGACGAAGCGACAGCCATCGGAAATCCAATTGCTACTTCCAATAAGGCAGCCCCAAATGCAACAGGAACTGTCCATTCCTTGATACCATTGAAGATCGAATGTGTTGTTATTCCCAATCCGATTGCGGCTACCCAGGTTAATCGTTGGGTTGCTGTAAAGATTGGCCACCCGATAACCATCATACGGTTTGTTCCGGCAACACCATTCATGAATGCTAACACCATTGCAATCCCAGTGAGTAATCCCAGCTTAATACGAGACCAGGGTTGATTACCGGTGATTTTATGCAATAGAACAAATATCGCAACATTTGGTACGAAGAGGAATACATACATTGGGAAAATCCCTCCATCTAAAGCGGGAACCATTGTCCAGAAGCTTGCTTGAAGTGCGCAAATATTACCAGCGGTGGCTACTGAGTATGCCCAAGATTTCTTGTTTAAAAATCCTACAAACGCGATGGTATATAGTACCCCACCCAAGATTCCAATGTCGGTGTATGCTGGAAGGAAATATTCCACGATAACTCCGCATCCACCGGCCTTTCTCTCTTCGGCTGCAATCATGTTATAATATGTATTAAGGAAAACGAGAATATTAACCCCGATTCCAAAGATCGCACCAATTAGAGCAAAGAGCCAACCTAATTTATATTGTTCGACTTTTTCGTTTTTGATTAGATCATCCATGATTTGCCACCCTTGGTTTCTCTATCAGGTCGAACTATTTCTTTATAAAGTGCAGGAATAACAAAGACCAGTATCAAAATTGCCGAAAAGATCGGAGCTGCCAAGAACATGGAGAATTCACCTTTTTGTAGGGTTGTTTCTATTCCCATAGGAGTGCCTAATGCAATTTCAAGAATACCAAAACCTAAACCTAGCATCGGTACCCAAGTCTTCTTTGGGGCTAAGAGTATACCTACCGTTACAATAGCAAAGACGATTGCAACCAGCCAATGTAATCGATTTGCCATGATATAGAATACATTATCTGGTTTCATCAATGTTAAATTTACGCAAGCAGTTCCGTTAATCCAAGCAGTTACCAAGGTCATCCCAGAAACTAGGGCGGCAATTACTCGGCGTCCTGGTCGTTTCCCAACGAAAAGATGCAAAGTAAAGAAAATCAAGGCGTTTGCACCAAATATAATGAGATAGTATGGTCTAAAAGGTACGCCCACAGCAGCTAAATCCAGCATCGGGATAGTTGGCCAGAAGGAAAATTGTAGAGCAATAACATTTGCGACGGTTGCAGTGGCATAAGCCCAAGATTTCTTGTTTAAAAATCCGTATAAACTGACTGCATAAATTACGCCAGCTAAAATACCAAAGTCCGTGAACAAAGGTAAAATATATTTAATAACCACAACGTTGCTTGTATTTGGAAAGTATTGTACTTCCAAGGCAAGTAATTCGTCGTATAGCATCAAAAAGAACAGCAAGTGGAGTATCATACCACAAATGGCTCCAATTAACGTGAGAACGACTCCTAACCATTTAATATTATTTTTTTCTTGTTCCATATTATTAAACCTCATATAAATTATTTCTTTCAATGAGTTTTTTGCAATTAAATAAACCCATGTTGTAACCTTTTTTTTTTTATTAATAAGTATTCGTTAAAATTTGTAAATATTTATTTAAAGGCTTGATCTGAAAAGGTGCAATTTTCAAATATTTTTCTGATATACCATATATCTATTAAAAATCCGAAGCTGTAAAGTTTTAATACTAAAAAAAAAAATAAATATATTGACGAGTATCAATTATCTGTATATTTTCAAGATACCATCTCCTCTCATCTTAACTAGGAATTACTTGAAAGTTTATTATTCAGAGTGATCACAATGAAACTAACACAACTAATGGAAAATTATCATGAATTAATTAAAGCGAAGCAAACAGTGCTTTTGATGGTTACAGCCATATTTTCCTACCTAATTTCGGCTGTCCCTGGCAATCTCTTTAACCGGATGGACTTTTTTCACTTGATTTTCGCCCTTTTCTTTGCTGTTTCTGGAACAACTATGCTAAATATGTGGATTGACCATGATATAGATGCCTTAATGGATAGAACAAAATGTCGCCCAATTCCCAGCGGTAGAATCAGCCTTCGGTTCGTACTAGTAAACGGAATCGTTTTTACAGCAATTGGTCTTGCGGCCGCATTCATAGGATTGGATATCCTGACAGGGGTTGTAATTTTCCTCGGATTATTTTTCGATTTCGTAGTTTACAGTATCTGGTTGAAACGCCGAACAAAATACAGCATTATTTTCGGAGGAATCTCCGGAGGATTGCCTGCACTGGCTGGAAGAACGGCTGTTACCGGATCAATAGATTTAATCGGGATTTTGTTTCTGTTGTTCATTCTCACCTGGATCCCCATTCACATTTTGACCCTTGCCCTAATTCCGGAAAATTTGAAAGGTTATCGAGAAGCTAAAATTCCCATGTGGCCTGTGGTGAGATCTAAGGAAGAAACAATTAAATTAATTACCGGAAGTGCTATTGTCAATACCATCGTCATTTTTATAGTAGCGATTGTATTACAGATAGATTATATTGTATTGGGTGTTATCGGTTTGTGTTGTCTCTTTTTGATCTTCTTTTCCGTTAAGAATTTGATCAAACCAACACATGAACTTACTTTCACGATATTTAAGTTCGCATCAATGTTTATGCTGTTTGGTTTCATATTGTTATACATCGGGGTGGTAATATAAGTATGGTTGCCTCCCTTCAAAGCTTCCACACTACGGGTACTATTATCAATGTGCGCGTTTCATTTTCAATACCAAGTGATAAATGGTTGGCAATTTACAGCAACAAATATCCAAATCTGCAATTTAGTTTACTTTCCACCCTATCACTTTCTGAACAGCAAGGAAATTGCCTAATTCAAATTAAAGGAGAAGGGTTAACTAAGTTTTGGGATGATTTTTCTACTTTTTATGATTCAAAAAAATACCAACTTATCTTGCAGGATAGTCAAACTCTGCTGATGAATGTGATCTTCCGCTCCCCTTGGGTACTGTGGACTCTTATGGAACCCCAGTTAATTATTTTATTCCCTATCATGATTCGGAAAGGAATTTTATCCATTGATTTAATAGCACCGAGTAAAAAAATTGATGATGTTTTCAAGAAACCTTTTTGGAAGAGTTTGGGATTGAATATTAAGTATCTGGGAAAGTATTGTTCCTGTCCAAAACTGACCAAGCATCAGAATCGAATACTATCTTACGCTCTTGAATATGGATTGTTTGATATACCCCGCAAAAAGTCATTGACGGAAGCGGCAGATCTCATTAGTGAAAAAAGTCCCGACTCCAAAATCTCCGTGTCAGCCCTATCCGAGAATCTTCGGAGAATTAGCAAGAAGTTGAGCGAATCGTACATTAAATGCTCAGAATTATAAAGAAACCTTTTTTTATTTCCTTATTCAATATTAACATCAGATACTAACGAGTTGAAAAATCATGGTTTTTAATTTATTTAACGATAATTGGGCGTGGCTTTGGGACGTTTTGGCCACTGTGCTCACGCTGGTTGTGCTGTTGGGGGTTGTGGAGATTAACGGAAAGATCCAAAAAAGTGGCAAGTTGCCGACCTTCATCACTCGAAAAATTATTCATATCTTGGCCGGACCAATCTTCTTTCTTGCATGGTTCCTGTATTCCGGGATTCCCGCCAGTCGATATATTGCATCCGTTGTGCCATTACTATTTGTGGTTCAATTTTCAGCTGTGGGCTTCGGAATAATGAAAGATGAAGCATTTGTTAGATCAATG
Organism: Promethearchaeota archaeon; assembly: GCA_018238965.1. GTDB lineage: Archaea > Asgardarchaeota > Lokiarchaeia > Sigyniarchaeales > Promethearchaeaceae > Harpocratesius. The sequence goes on along the minus strand of JABCSI010000141.1, from coordinate 1,636 downwards.
TCTCGGTCTGGGGATCCAAAGGAACTCCTGAAGGGAACCTTATATTATGCAGTTGTTATGATGTTGGTTGTCATTTTCTTCTTCTATATTCCCTCCGAGGGTATTGGAAGTGCAAATCCCGCAGGATTCATTATAATTGGATGTTTAGCCGGTGGAGATGGTCTGGCAGATATAATCGGGAGAAAATTCGGCGGTGACAAGAAATTTGGATTATTAAAGGCAGAAAAAACAGTAGCGGGCACGATTACTATGTTTTTGGGCTCATTCCTTTTCTCTCTTGGCTTGGTTGCAATATTTTCTATAGAGGTCTCAACCTTCAATATAGGGATCTTAATTTGGCCAATTTTGATTGTTAGCATTGTGGCCACACTTGCTGAGGCATTATCACCACCTCATTTGGATAATCTGATTATTCCCGCTGCCGTGATTTTAGCAATTTATTTAATTAGTCTTATTATTCCAGCTTGGTGGCCCTTTACTCTCTTAACCATCTAAGTGCCCTGGGCAATCAATTTTTTTTTTGAATATTGAATCTTTATTTTTTTAGATTAGTGATGTTGGGGGAAACTCATAATGAATAGGAAATTAACTGTTATTAAGCTGGGCGGCGCGCTCCTTACGCAGAAATTCAAGCCGTATACAACACATAAGGCTGTGCTTCCGAGAATAGCTCAAGAAATTTACAAATGCAGGGCGTTGGGGTTGATCGAGGATCTCATTATCATTCATGGGGTGGGCTCTCATGGTCATCCCCCTGTTTTAGCTCATAGATTGCACCGTGGTTTCAAGGACTCTACCCAACTACTCGCGCTAACCACTACTCAACATGCCGTAAATGCTTTTCGGATGGAATTGGTGTCCGAATTCATCAAAGTAGGAATTCCTATTAATCTAATGCACACATCCTCGATTTGTGTCAGTTCCAAGGGTTCAATTCAGGAAATGTTTCTTGAATCCTTCAATGGTTTTCTGGCAATGGGAATGGTTCCTCTAGTTGGCGGTGATATGGTTTATGATCGCGATATGGGATTTAGCGTAGGAGGAGGTGACCAATTAGCTGTAATGATTGCGAAAAAACTCCCCGTTGCTCGGTTAATCTTTGCAACTGATGTATCTGGAATGTATACCGACGATCCAAAGAAAAACCCTGACGCGAAGCGTCTTCCCGAGATTACTTGCGGCGAATTGTCTGAAAGGATTACCGCCACAAATCTTTCTGAAAAACAAGATGCAAGTGGAGCAATGAAAGGGAAATTACTTGCGATTAAGTCCTTGGAGGACCAAATTAAGGCTGGAATGGAGGTTTCACTTCTTTCAATGCTCACACCGGGGAATCTCATCAATTTGCTAACACAAAAATTAACAAACTATACTCGGTTTCTGCCCTAAATTTCTCCCGTGCCAACCGGATTTTTTCTTCTCATTTTCCCATTTACCAATTTACTCATTTACCGTTACTTAAAACTTGATCATTTCTGTCTAGCAGAAAATTTCAAGCCCCATAAGGGCTCACTCGCAACGGAGAGTGGCTCTTGTACCCTATAGGCACAAGAGATAGATTAAAAAAGGGAATCATACGGAAACTAAATCACGTAATGCCATATTGCGGGCAGCATTTAAATCACTATCAATACAC
>JABCSI010000362.1 GCA_018238965.1 Promethearchaeota archaeon | reverse complement strand
TAATATTCCGGAATTTGCTGAAGATCCCATTTCCCGTGAAAAAGATTTTGAGGGATATAAAATTTATGCCCGTAGAAAAACCTCCGGACTTGCTGCGGAATGGAGTCTTCTCGCAACTTTTGATTTGGATAATGAATTTGGTTATAATACCGGGGTTGAATATATCCGCATAAAATATGAATTTGATAAACCATCCTATGAAATTTTTTGGCTGGATCCCGGGATGGTAGTCCTGAACTGCTCGAAATATATCGTTGATTGTCGCCCCACTGGGAACCACAATCGTAAGGTTTTCTTGACCCTGGCGCGATCCACAGGCGACACAATCATCTAGACGGGATACTTCAAGTTGGTCGAATAAGCCATAAACCCCATTATAGTTAATGTACGGCGGGTCCATAACGGGTCCGACATTTTCATCATTCATAAGAAAGAGAATTTTTAGGATTTCCTGGGATTGGATGGACGAGATGATGGAGCTCACACTTTGGATGGCCGGAATTTTGTTCCCCAGCACATTTTCCATATCCTCCAGGGCAAAATCCCCCCCAAAAGTCTGAAAAATATTATTGGTAACATCCGCCAATTCGGCAGGTGAAATGGAATCCTTTTGTTCGGGTGGTATTGATTCGTCCAGAACCCGTGCCCGTAATTCCAGCAATTCCTTTTGGGCATAGGTCAAGGTTTCCTTCATATCTGCGGGATTATCGTAATCGGGTTTTCGATCGTATTTCTTGATGAAATTGACTTCACCCTTAACGGCACAATGTTGTCTTGTGCGGGGGATTCCCTTGAGGGTGCATGCTGCTACTTGATTAGCTAGGGGAGGAGGGACTGGAACTACACACCGATAACATGGGCTGGAGTGTAGCGCTTTGGAATAAACGGATTCCTTGGAAATATCGGAATCCTTGGAAATATTGGTAAGGTTTTTCTTCAATTCATTTTCAACCTGTTCCCGCAGCAGTTGTTCCACCGGTTCAATGTGATTAGATTTGAGTAATTCAATTTCCTCTTCCAATTGCGTGATCTTTTCAAGAGCTTGGGTATATTCGGGATAGGTCTGATCCTCGAGTGCCCATTTTTTCTCCAGAACCCTCTGTTCAATAAATCTATTTTCGGAACCTATGGGAAATGGTTGCCCACTTATGGTTTTGGTCGCTTCGGGGATAATTACCTGCACATGGCCTTCGAATCCTACTGTACCTCCTTCGATCAAGGGTATTCCTAATTTTAGACAGAAGGTATTCAGATCGATTCGGGCCTTAACATTATCCAGCGCCGCCACCACCGCTTGGCATTCCATATATTTAGCCATGGGTATTTTTTGTAGGGGAATTGTATAAACTTCCATCTCCATAAAGGGATTCATCCGTTTGAGTCGTTCTGCTGCCACCTCTGCCTTGAATCGACCCTCATCGCCCTTGTAAAACAACATTTGACGAGAAAGATTGCTTGTTTCAATGGTATCCATGTCACAGAGGACGAGTTTTCCAATCCCAGACAGCGCTAAATCCTTAGCTATTTCGCATCCCAGCGCCCCAACGCCCGCGATAAAGACAGTGCTTTGTTTGATGGTGACCTGGTTCCATCCTTGGATTAATTTTTGACGTTTGGTGCGTTCTCGTTCTTCTTCGCTTAGTTCCATCTTCTGGATGCCATCCTTTTCATGGTGGAGTGAATTTTCTTGCGTGTTATTAGTTGCGATGATCTTAGCCCCCTAATATATCTGTAAATCTTCCTTCTTTAATGATTTCCGATGTGGATTATAACAAAATAACAAATATTGGAGCGGGCCCGAAATAAAAGATCATCAAATAAATTAAAGGATCTTTCAAAAACGACCTTCAAAATAAGTGTATATAATGGGTAGGATTAAGAATTTCGTAAAAAAAGTTGAAATCTCAGAAATGGGTGCTTGATTACGCTTGGCCTTTCTTCCGCAATTCCATTAATTTGTCGTTGAATTGGTAGCCTTGAATCAAGAGGTCATTGGTTAAAATATGAATATTTCGACCGTTTTTCGAAGAAATCACATACCAATTCGATATGTTGAGCCGATCTGCCAACTTTTGTAAATTTTCTTCTGCATTTCCTATCTCGCTTTCATCTAACAAGTCTGCTTTTGTTCCGACCAAAATCAATGGTGAATTTTCTGGGGCATTCTCTTTCCAAATTCCGAACCATTCATCAATATACTTCGTCGTACTATATCGGGAAAGATCGTAACAGAGTGCACCACCGACTGCCCCTTTGCAATATCGTGGAAGCATGAATCGGAACCTCTCTTCTCCAGCGAAATCCCACATTTGTGCTTGAATGTCTATTTGTTCCACATCGTCCGCATCCTCCGGGGCCATGGGATCAAAGATTGATGTTTTAAGTAGGTGGAAATCCACACCAATGGTCATTTTGGTCTTAGAATCAAAGATACCTGTGATAATGCGCTTTGTAAGAGTGGTTTTACCCACGCCTCCTTCGCCAAGAATTGCCAATTTTAATACGTTGCGAGGAATTCGACTGTAAATTTTTCTAGAACTGCTCATGTTTATTAGAACCTTCGTGATTTCGGTAGGAATTATTTGATTATAATTATTAAGGTTGGTCAAATATATTTTACGATATGCCCTTAATATAATATTGTTAATGATTTTGAATGGTAAAAAGTTTTAGTGTCGCGAGTGCGATAATATCTGAGAAAAAAAGGAAAAAGGGCTAAAAAAAGTAAAGAAATATATTGAATATGAAGGAAACCTCCAGAATCGAATATTCCCATTCTGTGAGTGAAGATCGCAATTGAGAAGACAGATATGTACAAAAAATTGAATGAAACTGAAAAAAGGAAACACATAATGGTCAATAAGCAACAACCCGGGAAACCTCCCAAATTAGGCAAAATATCACCATCGGAACTATCGAGGAATTTTTCGGGGTCTTCTGCATTTTATACGCCCTCCTTTCTGA
>JABCSI010000010.1 GCA_018238965.1 Promethearchaeota archaeon | reverse complement strand
CACTATAAATTTGGTAGCTAATTTATCGCTCAAAAAAGCTTTTTTGATAGATAAAATGGTCTGCCCAATAATTTGAACTGCCATAATTTTCATAATCTATGTCATTGTATAAATAAAGGGTTTTGGAAATATTACAAAAAGAAAATATTTAAGGGATGAAATAATGAACCTAAATCGCTTATAGCATGGGATATGGTTCTTCAGCTAGATTTTACTGGTTGGTTAATCTACCGTAATTCTACATTCTCGGATTTGGGATAGTTTTAACGTTGATCGGAATTATAAAAGGATTTCCAACTCCAAAGTATCGGATGGAGTAAAAATCGACCGAATAAGATCCTTATCTCTATAAAAAAAATTGACTTTGCTTAGACAAATAACCCCCGAGGCAATTTGTTCCAGCTTTTTGATTTTTCGACCAACCAGTAAAAAAGACAATTTTTTTCGATCTTGTTGTTTCATTTGCACACAATTGTCAAACTTACGTTGTCCTTGTCCCGATACCCATTTTCTTGGGCAAATTTCCATTACTTGCCAAAAGATTCCCTCGACAATATATTTTCCAAAATTTGAAACAAATATTTAAATACTTCAAACAGTTTATTTCTATGGTACCAGTTTTAAATAAAAAGATCTGATCGAGATCATACCCTCAAACAAATATCAACTTGGGAAAGATCTTACCCATTGAGTAAAAATTTAGTAGGTAGTTAATAGTGTCATATCGAAATAACCCTTATAATCTAGACCATGATGAAGAGGACGAACCATGCTGTCCTTCTCCAGATATCATCGTTAATCCTGAAGGGATGCGAGTTTGTCAATCCTGCGGGCTAACGTTCGGCCAGACGTTTGTGGATAGTGAACGGCGTGCATATACTTCGGAAGAAGTGCAGTCCCGACGACGAACCGAACCAAAATGGCGATCCTTCGGACCCAGAACAGTAATCACCGGCGTGCAATCCGATGCCCGCGGACATTCCTTAGGTGCGAAACAGCAAGCCCTCTTCAGTCGATTAAGCAAAATTCAAGGTTCTCTTGTCTCTTCTCTCGAACGAAATTTTTGGGAAGCCAAACCCAAATTGAACGCCTTGGCATTAAAATTAAACGTTCCCAGTCAAATTGTGGAAACGTCCTGGAAGATCTATACAGAAGTCGCCCGTCAAAAATTGACAATGGGCCGAAGCATCGACGGTTTTGTTTCCGCTTCGCTTTATGCGGCAATTCGCATTCATGAATTCCCCAGATTATTAGAGGAAATAGTCGAAGTGGCCATGATCCCACTCAGGAGCGTTCATCGATCCCTGGGACTTATTGTGCGGAAAGTATTCCCAGTCTTAAAAATGAAATATAAACCAGTTACTACCCGTTCCCTTGTGTTTCGCTTTGGTAGTGAACTGAAATTATCAATGTCTACCCAAACCAAGGCCGCCGACATTCTTCTGAAGTCGAAGAAGGCAGGATTGCGGGCAATGGGGAAGGATCCCAAAGGTTTAGCCGCTGCAGCCCTCTACATGGCATCGAAAGTTGCGAATGAAAAGCGTACCCAGGCCGATATTGCGGCGATTGCACGGATTACGGAAGTCACATTACGAACCCGAGTAAAACAAATCAAAAGTTATCTGTAATTGTATTTTTTCCTTCATTACCATTTCTTTTTCTTGTCTTTTGATCTCCTTTCCTCTCTATTTGAGGTCATTATCTTTCCCTTCATGCTCCTTTCTACGCCATTTTTCGCAGGAATAAGGGAATTTGTTTGCGGATAAAGTTGTTCCTTTTATCATTTACCCATTACCTTAATCAACTTTCTTCCATTATTTCACTCATCAATTTTAATCTTGATACGAATAAGTGATTCACAATGGCAGTAAAAAATGGAGATAAGGTTAAAGTCCAGTATAAGGGCTATTTCGACGATGGAGAGGTTTTTGATTCCACTGAACAACATGGTGGAGAGCCGCTGGAATTTACAGTGGGGGAACACCAAGTCATTCCCGGTTTTGAAAATGCAGTTTTGGGTAAAGAATTGAATGAAGAATTCGAAATTCGCCTCGAACCAAAGGATGCATACGGAGACGTTAACCCTGAAGCTTTTCAAACGATTAAACGGCAGGAATTACCCCCAGATTTGGAACCCGAGGCGGGAATGATGCTTCAGGTTCAACAACAACATGAGGATCACACTCATACGATCAATGTAATGATCACGAAGGTGGAGGGGGATGATGTTACTTTGGATTTCAATCATCCAATGGCCGGAAAAACCCTCAATTTCAAGATGACAGTTGAATCAATTGAGTAGGATTATCAAATAATCAAAATAATTAAATAATTAAAAAAACAATCTTTTTTCCCTATTTATTTTCGAATCTTCTTGTAAACTACGGAAACGAGCACAAGTATCAAAGAACCTCCAAAGCACACACCCCAATCTATCGGAGAGAGTGGAACAATGTTAATATAAGCTTGAGCAAGATCGTACTGCGTGATCAGAGCCAATATGGCTAACACGATAGATATGAGAATGGTTAAAATGATGTTGAACATACCCTGAAACACGCTACGCTTGATAGAGCGGGCCTCGTAGACAATCCAAATCTCGGATAAAACGAGTGTGATAAAAGCCATAGTTTGACCCTTGTAGAATCGAAGAACTTTAAGATCCCCGCCATCAGAAAAAGTGATATAAAACGGTTCACCCACTACAGGATCATAGGGATATCCAACATGGCTGACCCCATCGAAGGGATTTGTGTATGAAATATCAATAAAGTTTTCCCGAAATAAGGGATATGTGCCATTATTGATGAAAACCCATAATGTAATCAGAATTATTGAAACCGTAGCGATTTGAACAAATAACAATCCCATGTATTTCCGGTTCAGAAGCGACTCCCCTACTTTTTTCGGGGGCTCCTTCATCAATTTGGGATCGAAATGATCGAACATCAATCCCCAAGGAGGAAAGAAATGGACTGTGGAATAAAGGATGATCAATTGAAATCCGTTGAACATTTGCTGATTCAACGTCAGCGTAACGGTCGTGATAATTACCAATTCAATCATCGCACAGACCAACAGGAACATGATATTCGACCGAATATTGTTGAACAGATTCCTTCCGTGGAAAATAGCGGTCTCGATTGTGGGGAAGGCGTCATCTGTCAGAATTAAATCTGCGGCATTTTTCGCAACATCGGTTCCGGTCAACCCCATGGCAATCCCGACATCGGCATTTTCCAATGCAAGGGAATCATTCACCCCATCCCCGGTCATGGCAATAATTTCTCCGTTGGATTGGAATGCCTTTACGATCCTTTCCTTATCTTCGGGGGCGACTCGAGCAAATATGGAAACCGATAGGATTTCTTCATCGGTTAAAGCTTTAATTTCGGCACCGGATACTATTTTGTCTCCTTCATGGTAAATTCCAATCTGACTGGCAATGGCCAGAGCGGTTTGCGGATGATCCCCCGTTATCATGGAAACTCTTATTCCAGCTTCATTGCATTGCTGAATCGAATTTTCCACCCCTTCACGTGGTGGATCCTTTATTCCGGTTATCCCAAGGAAAATTAATTTTTGTTCGACATCATCTGCAGACAAGGATTGAACATTAGCATTTTCTTCAAGATTTGAATATGCAAAGGCAAGATTTCTTAATCCGGCGGAAGCGGATTGTTGGATATTCGTTAAATACTCAGATCTTATTTCTTCTGTAATTGGCAGAATTTTTCCCTTATGAATTGCGTGAGTACTCCGTTCAAGTAATATTTCAGGAGCACCTTTGGTAAAGCATTGAATAGTATTATTATATTTGACGATTTGTGTCATACGTTTTCGTTCGGATGTGAAGCTAAATTCTCTTAAGATTTCATAATCCTTCCAACCGTTATCGGGAGTTATTTTTGCCTTGTTCGCCAGAGTGAGGAGCGCTCCTTCAGTTGGAATCCCAATTACACGTGTTATTGTTGCGGTTCCCTTCTTTAAAGATACCTCTTCGGTGGTTAATACGGATTGGTTATTCACGGCACTGATGATAATTAATTTCTCCAGATTTGCATGGTCAGCAATGTTTATTTCCTGACCATCCAATAAGATCTTTCCAGTGGGTTGGTAGCCTAAGCCAGTCACCAAATATTCCTCTGAATCTTGATATATTCGCTGAACTGTCATTTCATTTTTTGTAAGGGTGCCCGTTTTATCGGAACATATAACGGTTAATCTGCCCATGGTTTCCACTGCATTAAGATTGCGCACGATTGCTTGTTTACGGGCAAGTCTAACAACCCCGATTAAAAGAATTATTGTGGTGATAAGTGGAAAATTAAATGGAATGGCAGTAACGGCAAGAGAAATTAGCCAGCTGATTTCTCCTATAACATCTGTGGAACCTTGGATTAATTTGTAAATAAACAATACCGCTATGATGCCCAAAACCAATAAACCTAAACCACGACCCACACGATTCATTTGCTTTTGTAAGGGAATTTCTCGGGGTTTTACCTCAGCAATACTCTGTGATATTTTCCCGATTTCGGTATTACCGCCTGTTGCAGTGATGAGAGCCTTTCCATTCCCGGTGGTAACAAAGGTGGAACTGAATACCATATTTTTTTGATCTTGAATTTGGAGATCCGTTTCACTAATTTTCTGGGTGAATTTGTTGACCGAATTAGTTTCCCCTGTTAAATTAGATTCATTTATAGTTAAATCATTGGCTTCAAATAATCTAGCATCGGCTGAAATGTAATCCCCTTGCTTTAACAAGATAATATCCCCCGGAACCAGATCATCCGAAGAAATTTCGATGGTTCTATCATCCCGTAAAACTGTAGCCTTGAAGGCAGTCAGACGTTCTAAAGCCTCGAGGGTTTTCTCTGCTTTATATTGTTGACTCATACCGATGATAATGTTGATGGTAAGGATAATTAATATGGTGACGGGTGAAAAATAACTGCCCTCATCATAGGCATAAACTAAATATACTTGAACTACGGCTGCGAGCAACAGGATTACCATCATCAAATTAACTACAGGTCTTACATATTTTTTGTAAAAACTCGTTCGTTTTTTAAGAATCTTGTTAAGCCCAGTAGATTGTTTGATTGATTCTGCATTCTCAGATGAAAGACCCGTCTTTTTGGAATTAAACCTACTGAATAACTCCTCAATGGAGTGATTATAGGGAGAATCACTTAATTTTTGCTTACTGATAATATCTGATCTCGCCATTTTATTATATAGATACTTTAATCGTGGATTAAAAAAATTATGCCAAATATCTTAGTCAAAAACCTTTAAGGCGATTTTCTAGTTAAGAAAATAAGGAAAATGAAAAATACGTGGTTCTCAAAAATCTACAGAAACGTGTTGGCTTTTTTGCCCGTTAGTAAAAACCGACGGGGAGAATGTCTACGGTGTGGAGAATGTTGTAAACTTCCCAATGTCTGCCCTTTTCTGAGATATAATGATAAAAAAGAACCAAGATGTCTCATCTATCCCATTCGTTTTTTGTCTTGCATAAGGTATCCACGAACAGAACGTGAACACATAACGAAAGACACTTGTGGGTATTATTTTGTGGATTCCTCAACCTCAGACCCTAAAGAACAGCAAGATAAATCAAACATCAATTAAGTGACAAATTGTCTGAAATTATATAAAGGCATATTGCATAATTATATTCAAATCTAGATATTTTAGGGAGATAAAAAAAAATGCTAATTACTAGTTATCTAAACCATACGTTTACAACAATAGAATTGCTCGTACAAGTCCTTTATGGAGCTTTCATCATTCTGCTACTATTATTCGGGTGGGATTTATTGGAGCGATACATAAAAGCGGACAAACGTATGAGATCGGACGCTGCTTACATGATATTTTTTATCATGGGAGTGGCCATGCTTGGTTATGGAATCTATCTTTTCCCAGCGTTTGTGAACTACTTCTTGAAAGATGATCTTATTGCTGAAGGTTTGAACGTATTGTGGCTTGTTCCTCTTCAATATGGGCTACTCCTCCTAATTATTGTGCCAATAGGGTATATATGCTTGTTGATATTGCTAAAGACCCGAAAGATAGTGGCTTATATAATTGGGCTTTTGGGAGTTCTGACCATAATCTACATGTTTATTCTGGTATTTGTAAGTGCTAACAATCCAGGGATGACGGACATGTTGCGTTGGTCATCACCTCTTATACTTCCAGTCTTGCTTTTAATTGGAGTATTTGCCATCGTAGATTTCCTTGGAATTATATTTATCCTGGTAGTTCAACTCGCTCCCCAAAAAGAAGTGCGGAACCGAGTGTTATTGGGGACTGTAGGAATCGTCATCGCAGGAATAGGTGGATTTATTGAAGTTCGAATGCAAAGCCCTGATGAATGGTGGTATGTAATAGGAACCCTAATCGAATTGATTGGATTTGTTATTATGCGCCACTTCTTCCTTTCAATCCGTTCCTATGATGAATTTGCTTGGAAATCTGGAATGAAGGAAATCCATGTCATTATCGCCGAAACCGGAATATCTCTTTTCTATCAGTCCTTTGCTGATTTGAAATTGGCTGATTTACATGGAGATATTAGAGTGACAGCTACGATTGAGGAAGACGAATCTCGCCCAAATTCTGATTTAGTAGCCGGAGGATTGGTGGGAATTAAGGGAATGCTCTCAGAAATTTCAGGAGATCGGGGAAAATTAGAAAATATTGAAATCGGGGAGAAATCCCTAATCTTTAAGCAAGGCAAGGTTGTTTTATGCTTATTATTGGCCGATGACAATCTTGGGGTTTATCACAGCATTCTTCAAGAATTAACCGAAAAAATAGAATCAGCTCACCCAGATCTTGAAAACTTCAATGGAGATACACGAAAAATTCATATCGGTCCCATTGTTGATGAAGTGTTCGATATAAAGAAATAATTAATTGCTTATGATTTATTATTTCATTTTTTTATTACTTATACTATTACTTTTACCATTACTTCTATTCAATTTTTATCATTTTATCTATCATAACTATATTATCAGGTGTTTATGAATCGTTGGGTAAATTGGTTGAGGATATCCAATAAATCGGCATCCAATTTCTCTTCTACATAGGTTCGCACTTGATCAGGCACCCCATCCCCATTCCCATTCCTATAGAAAGCTTCTGCAATTCCCCCCGTGATACAGGTAAGTGTGTCACTATCTCCCCCCAGGGACACAGCATTGCGGATTGCATCTTCAAAATTTTCGGACTCCAAAAAGGCCCGAATCGCAGGGGGAACAGTCCCTTGGCAACTCACGTCAAATTGATAGGAGGGACGAATTTCTTCCAGTGTTTTGTTTAGATCATACCCAAATTGCATTTCTATATAGGATTTAATTTGGATCTTGGAATGATCGTGTCTGGCTAAAAATATCGCAGCCGCAGTCGCCTGTGCCCCTTTAATACCCTCCGGATGATTATGTGTGATTTGGGCAGTCGCTTGCGCTTTTTCAAGGACCATTTCTATCGTCGGATATGCAAATCCCACAGGACTTACCCGCATGGCTGAACCATTTCCCCAACTATTATAGGGTTGTGAGTCTTCACTGTGGATCCATTGTCGAAAATTTTGGCCATAACTTGCATGGGGATATCTACGCCCATAAGATTGGAGAATTTGCGGGAGATCCTCGTCATCCGTATCATCCGTGCCATCCATGCTTGTTAAAATATGTTCCGCCACCGCAACCGTCATTATTGTGTCATCGGTGAAAAATGCCTCTGGATTATACAAGGGAAAGTCTTTTGTCTTTATTGAACTAAATTCATAAATGCTTCCGACGATATCACCAAAAATTGCGCCCAGCATGATAGATTAAAATCCCCCAGAACAGTTGAATAGCGGTTGAATAACTATAGAATATTACTAAAAATATAGAGGGAATAATTAAATATTTTATCCGACAAAGGAGGGGCATGGATAAATTATTTTTACTAATATGCGATGCGGATCCACGAATTTTAAACGACGTAGCGTTTACATATGCCCGCACTGCCATCAAACAGAAATGGATGGATGAAATTTTGCTTGTTTTGTGGGGGCCCTCCTTAACATCTGTCATTAGCACCCTGGAATTGAAAGCTGCAGTTATGGATTTGATAGAAATGGAGGGAATCCAGGTGGTAGCGTCCCAGCAATGCGCCGAAGATTACCGAGTTACCGATAAACTGGAGAAACTGGGAATTTCACTAATTTCCGTCGGTGAAAAAATTACCGGGTTATTGAAAGAAGGCTGGCATCAACTGAGCTTTTAAACAACAAAACTGTGAGCGTGGGCATAAGTGCCCATTTTGGCGACAAAAATTATATTAGCTGTAATATTACTGAAAAATTATATTAACTGTAACAATCAAAGTTATATTTATTCAATCTGGTTTTGACGAATATTTTTTTTCAAATCTGATACAGAAAGGAAAAAATAATGACACCACCTCCATATGGTTCTAGTTTTGAAGATTATGATGATAAGACCGACTGCTGTGCAACTCCAGAGGTCTTTATAACTGATGATGGCTTTAGAGTTTGTCGCAATTGCGGACTCGTTTTTGGCACTGAATTTGTTTCAACCGAGAGGCGTGCCTATACTGCAGACGAAGTTCGAGCGAGACGGCGTACCGAACCACGATGGCGATTATACGGACCTAGAACAGTCATTGGAATAACCAGCATGGATTCGAAGGGGAGACAACTTGCTTCAAGACGTGCGCAATTATTCAATCGCTTAAGTAAAATCCAAGGTTCTTTGATCAATTCCATTGAACGAAACTTTTGGGAAAGTCGACCAAAACTCTCCTCTCTCTGCCAAAAGCTCCAAATTCCGGATTTTATCCAAGAATCGGCATGGAAGATATACTCAGAAGTCGCAAAACAAAAATTGACAATGGGACGATCCATAGAATCCTTTGTGACGGCTGCGTTGTATGCCGCCGTTCGCATTCACGATTTTCCAAGATTATTGGAAGAGATAGTCGAAGTTGCCATGATTCCGCTCCGTAGTGTTCATCGTTCCTTGGGGTTAATCGTTCGCATGGTGCTTCCGAAGATGAAATTGCGTTACCATCCCATTTCACCCAATCCTCTCATTTATCGGTTTGGGGCAGAGTTGGACTTGTCGATAACCACACAAAAATTCGCATACGACCTGCTTAAATCCGCTTCCAAACGTGGATTGCGTAAAATGGGCAAGGATCCGAAGGGAATTGCAGCCGCAGTGTTATATCTGGCCGCCAAGCAAAAAGGTGAACGGAAAACTCAAACCCAAATAGCTAGTGTTGCTCGTATCACTGAAGTGACACTTAGAACGCGCGCTAAACAAATTCGCGGGCATCTAATTCAAGTGGAGCGAGTTTAATTTTTTCCCAAGATATTAATTCCTTTTCATTTTTTCATTACTTAGTATGTTTCAAATTTTTCGAGCCTCGCGAGACCTATTGCCCGAGGTTGTCGACATTCTAAATTCGAATGCACCCTTATTCGAGTCCATCGTGATTGATCCAGCAAACTCCGATGAAGTTAATGTCACCTTAGAATGGGCTCAGGAAAATTTTGAAACTCGGGAATTCTATGTAATCCGTGATGAAGGATCAAATGTGGGCTTTGCCACTTACCAAAATTTAGAGAAATTCGCCTATGTGGGCTTTTTATTTATCGATTATGGAAAACACGGTAAAGGATACGGCTCCGCACTTGTGAATTATTTACTTTGGAGGACAAAATTAGATAATCTCCCTGCGCTTCGGCTATTCGTGAACAAAAAAGCAAATTGGGCACTGGATTTTTATCGAAAATTGGAATTTACCATACTTTCGGAAAATAAAGAAGAAATTTTGGCAATGGATAATGGTATAATGGAACCCTTTTTTATAGACAACCATGTTTATATGGAAAAGCGCATTAGCCAATAAGTGGGAGCATAATCATGTTGCACATTCTGTATTTTTTGTTCTTTCAGTGGGAACAAATCGATTGGGAAAAATGGATGCCGGTAGAAGTGGGCGTTCTCCTGATTCTCATTTTACTAATCCGAATTTTGAGAAGATGGCGACGTTGGGGTCCAGTTAAAGTATCCCATGTTTCCCAAGAAAAATGGACTTTGGGGGGTTATTCGGGCGACATTTATTATAATCGATTGCAAAACAATTTTCTAAATCCCAAAATCAACACTGAAATCCTAAAAAACGCCGAACTCCACACCAACTCAGAACATACATCTCCGAATTCAGATATAATCAAGAATTCTCCCCGTATTCTTTATATCTCCCCCTTATCCTTCAATAAAAAAAAACATCATCCAATCCCGACTAGTCTTGCAATTATGGGATTTGATGTCCTTTGCCTTACACCTTCCGAATATTATCGCATAATACGCTTCGAATTGAGCCCACACACATATTTTCAAGAATTAATCACCACATATTCTGTGCAATCGGTAATTTGTTTTGATCACGCCTGGTCATCGTGTGTGAAATTCCTACTCATGAAACGCGAAAAATTTCCCTCCTTGAAGTATATAGTTTTACGCCCCACAGGGTCTTGGGCAAATGTTAAACCCCTAGCCCAATTAATTTTACATCCATTGCAATTTCTCTCTAAAATCCATCTCTTGAAATTTATGCCAAAGAAACAAGAAAATTTTCCCCTAGAGGCACCTTCCATGGTCGGAAATTTCGATTCACTGTTATTTATTCACCCTTATTCAACTTGGTTGACAGAACAAGGGCAGGAGGAAATGAATTCTTGGATAGAACAAATGGAAACCCAATATGGACAAACTAAAATTCAATCCTATCAATTTTCCCAAGGAGATTGGTGGTTTTATCGGAACGAAACCGTGATCTTGGGACTTATTGCACGGATACTTTGATCATGAGGATTTCACATGAATTCGGACCCCTATCGGACCCATAATCACACCCATAATCACACCCATAATCACTCCCACTATTCGCAAAATCATTGGGACTTGTTTAAAAAATTACGGAACGAAGCCCAAAAGATCGGATCCATGCTATCTTCTGCAGGATTTGATATTCTCATCTATGGATCGATTGCCCGGGGTGATATCAACCCCAAAAGTGATATCGATATCTTGGTGAAGGATCGCATCCCCAGTTATCGTTTGGAGTATGTTTTTGAGGAAAATGATCTGAGATACTCCCGTAAATACCTGGTTCAATCCACCCCGAATGATGTAATTAAGGTTGTCTATGAATTTGATCCCATGATTCATATCGTCTTGCTTTTGACGAATCTTTCCTCATCGGGTTATGATTTTTATCATTTTGGGGGGGCGCTTTCATATGAAGATCTGTCAAAAGATCAAGATGGTCGTGGTTATCGCAAACCCGGGGTGAATAAAGAATTAAATTTGATCGAACCCACAGAGGACGGACATATCGAATCACCACTGGTGGATCGTCAGCTGGAAGCTCCGAAAATTTTAGGTGTATCCAATCAAATTATGAATCAACGCATTCGCGTGCTTCATCGTCGAAAAAAAATTGGGAGAACCGGAGTCTTTCTCCATCAGGATCTCGGACAAGATGAAAATCCTGAAACAATTTTACACGAATTAGCCAAAACCAACCGAATAATCCGCAAACGTCTTGGAAACAAATAATTGAAGCACTTCATAATTAAATACCATAATAAAGAAAGCCGGTGATTAACAAATGAGCCAAAATGAACCAGATATCCTGAAGAAACTGAAAGGAAACGCCTGGGTTCAGGGAAATTTACCCTTTGGATGTCAATTATGTACGCAAGGGATGAAAGTGGTGTATTTTATGGGCGGAGATTGTAACTATCCCAATCATTGTAAATGGTATTGCCCCATTTCGGAACATCGCCGGCGAAAGGATGCCCATTTTGTGGATGAAATTCCCGTAGAAAACCCAAATGATATCAAAAATATAATCAGTACCCTGAATCGGGAAATTCGAGCTGTGGATGCCCAAGGAATGAGCCTTACAGGTGGTGATCCCCTCTCAAATTCCCATAAAGTCACTCTGGCATGCTCCATTATTCAGGAAATGAAAATGGAATATGGTCCGGACTTCCATATCCATCTCTATACATCGGGAAAGAATTTTGATCCCCTGATTGCGGAACAATTGGAAACGGCGGGGTTAGATAGTCTCCGATTCCATCCCGGTCGGGAGGATTTTCATAAAATCGAATTTGCCATAGGACACTCATATACAGTAGGAGCCGAAATTCCGGTAATCCCCACCGAAGAAAATCACCGCTATATCTTGGACTTAATCCAATACCTGGACGCCATCGGAGCCGATTATATAAATTTGAATGAGTTTGAAATGTGTGCTCCGAATCAAACCGCCTTATTAAACCGTGGATTCACCCTTGAGGAAGGATCCATGGCAACTGTGAAAGGTTCACGTCAATTTGCTGAAAAAATTGTTCGAGATGTGTCTCCCAGGACCAATCTGGCAGTGCATTTTTGTTCTGTTGCTGTGAAGGACCAAGTTCAAATTCAGGCGAGATATCTCCGACGGGCAGAAAAAATTCGCTTTGAATACGAAGAAATCTCTGAGGATGGTTGCTTGTTATTTATGCGTGTTCAAGGACCACTGCAAGAGGTTACGGGGCTTTGGGATTATCTGGTTCATACAGCAAAAGTTCCGGAAAAGGCAATGAATTTGAATCGAACTCAGGGTGTGCTAGATTTACCACCATTCTTGGCAGAAGAGGATGGATTCATCGATCTACTTTCTGAATATAGGGTGAAATGTGGGATCTATGAAGTTTTACCATTTCGGGAACCAAAATTAGCCGAGATTAGAGAATATACCCCTTTGATGGATAATCTACCCCGCCATTCTTGATTTGAATTAGAACAAAATGATCAAAAAGGTCAAAATCATCAAAATGATCAAAAAAAGTTTAGTTTACGGGGATAGCCGTTAATAGATTGCCGTGGAGTGAACTTCGTATAAATTTAACCTTGAGGATCTGATTGGGTTTCAAGGCACCTTTGCTGAGAACCTTTACAGCCCATGTTTCATTCAAACGGGCGATATATTCATTTTTCCAGCGACTCGCCATCAAAATCTGAACAAATTCAATCTCATTTAATCTTACGGGGGGAGTAATAGCCTCGGTTTTAAAGATCCCAAAATCCTTGGGACCCAGCTTCAATTTCAATCCAGAAGATTTTTCCATTTTTTGAAGCACTGAATAGAAGAAGGAGAAATCCCTCATCTTGGCCTTCCGAATTTTTCGCCCTGTCTTGTAAGTGAGATAATTTTGAAGTCCCAATCGCAGTTTCGGCCACTGATACCCTTGGGCATGTTTCTCTTGAACATACTGGACAATATCTTCGATCCCTTGGTCATTGATTCCCCGAAACCACACAGGGGCAATGAGAAGATCCATGTTGGATTCTAAAACAGTATCAAAACTACTGAGTAATCGCTGAAGATTGTAGGATTGGACACCACAATACGAAGCGCATTCTTGAGCATCCATACTATTCAGAGATATATTCAAACGATCCATGCCCCATTCTTCCAAGGCTTGTATTCTGGACGGATTTAACAGCATCCCATTGGTTTGCATGCTAATTGTGGAAATCGTATCGATTTGACGAAGTCCCCGAATCAACTCCTCAAGTTGGGGATGTAAAAGAATTTCACCGTAGGGCGCGAGATGAACCTCTATGCTTTGGGCTTTTTTTATCTCAATTGCTTTCTTAATCCACTTCAATAGATAGGATGCCGAGGCCGTGAAATTTGTGTGATAATCGCCGGCCGAGACAAAACAATATTTACAGTGGAGATTGCAAATGGTGATGGGTTTAACCTCCAGTACGTTGGTGCCCCGATCTAAAATCCCCAAAAAATCCAGACCAAACAAAGGAACGTTAGAATCTTCGTCAATTGAAATCATTGGAGGTGTCTTGTGAGCCGACGATGAAGATCCTGATTCTGATTCTGAATCTAATGATTTATCAGATTTCATGAATAATCAACCCGATATCGCATGATACCTGCAATTTGGCCGTAAGAATTCAATTGATCACCGGCTGGATTCAGGGTACTTAAAATGTGAACCTCGCCCCGTGTGTTTTCGGTCTTATTTAGTGCTTCTTCAATCCTTTTGCGCATGCTTAGTTCGGAAGTGCGTAGAAGAACATCGCAAATCAGCAGATGTTCCATGGCACCCATTTGGGCGCCCAATTCGGTTTCTTCTATGCCATAAACCGCCGTCCCATCATCCTTGGCCAAATGTTCTACAAATTTAGCCATGATCATCTCATCAACGGCGATCTTAAAATCGGATTTCAGTGCAGCAAGGCTCCCATCCCGCAGAATTTCATACATGGCACTCAATTCTCCCGAACTGGCATTAAGCACACGCATTTCCACGGGTTTATCGTTAGAATCTTTATGTGCATTGAAATATTCCTGAAATTGTTCTTTATAAAACCCAGGACCGCACACGGCAATGAAATTAATCCCGGATTTCTCAATATTTTCCCTCAGAACGGTAGTCACCTGGCGGCTGAAGTCATCCACGGCAGCCTGATGTGCTTGTTTCTTATACCGCTTGCCCGGAATATTTTTTCTGATCTCAGTAATGGGATTTAGGGAATAATTCGAAAGAATGGCGATATTTGCCAATCCATTTTCTATTGCCACCACCAGGATCTGATTGGCATCCTTTTTCTGCAAATTGCGGCGAATACGCTCGATATCATTACGGAACCACCGTTCCTTAAAAATTCGAATTTTTTGTCTCGCCTCGAGATTGAAGGTATGGTGCTGGCCATGAGAAACATAATCTTCGGGTCCTTCTAAAATTGTACCCAAAATTCGTAATCGATTGGAGAATTCATGGAATTCAACCTTTTCGACAGTAATTAGTAAAGTCATGGGTTTTCTGTGGCCCGGATCGCCTTCCCGTAATACAACCCGTCGCACCGTTCGCCCTTTAATTTGATCACCGGGCCGAATTATGTTGTATAATATCCAGAGATCATCCAGGGAATCCATTTGTACGAATAATTCCCCATTTCGTGTATTGTCTTTAAGTATTTGCATGTTTATTGCTCCTATGGTCCTATGACCCCGATTGATATAGTTTTGTGGGGCGAACATTTTCCAGGAATAACCTCACGGTGGAAGTATTGAAAAGATCAACAGTTGCATCGATTATTTGCCCGCATGAGAAGTTTTTGAGGGATTTAACTTCATCTTCATCTGCATCTTCATCCTCCGATTGATATTCTTGATTTTGATTTCGATTGTCGGAAATGTAATTAGTAATATGATGTGGTGAAAATTGGTATTTTGAAATCAGGGCTAAAACTTCATCCATTTGGGGAGGACTCCAAGATTGAATATGGTTAGAATCCCATTTAGGAAAGAGATTTTCATACATTTGATTGAGGGCTTCCCTTTCTCCGAAAAAAAGTTGAACAAATTGAATTGAATCGGTATTTGGTAATTCTTTTGCTGAAACGCCTGCAAATTGTAAACCAACATCAATTTGGCGCTGTAGGGATAAATATAGTAGAAGTTCCATCTCCATTTGTTTGGAAATATTATATCCATTTTGGAATGCATAGTTTATGCGATGCATCAATATCTTTACTTGATTAAGGGAAAATAACAGCGGATCTGCAAGAATTTGGTAATGGATCCCCCACCGTGTTGCAACATCTTGCTTGATTTCCAAATAATTCTCAATCAGATCCTTTGAGGAATCAAATATACAATAGCCTTCAATCGGACCGACAAAACGGGATATGTGAAAATGCAAAGAAGAAGTATTTTCCATAGAGGAATCAGAATCCACTCCTTTCTCATTCTTGGTTGGTGGATCATATATTGGAATAAAATCAGAAAAAATGGTTTTTCAACTCCTTTGGGTCTCCTATTTCATCGAATAGATTTTTTGATACGAATTATTGTTGGTTAAATTATTTAAATTATATTTCAAAAACATGCTTGCCCATATTCTTAACAAATTTAGCGGCCATATAGTTCTGATGGTCAATATCATCGGATTCCCATGGATAGTGAATCCAGCCATCGTTGGTGTATTCTCCCACGTAATATCTCTTAATCGCCGGAGGAATAAGACCGAGTTTTGCCTTCCTTTTATCGTGCAAAACCACCACCGCAATTTCCTTAGGATCGCATTTGAGCAATTCGAGAAGCGTATATTGAAGTGTTCCACCACTATCGTTCACTTCATCCACCAGTAACACGTTTTTCCCTCGCAATTTTTCTTTATCATCGTCGAGCCATTGGACTCGGCGCAGTTCATCCATGCGGTTATCGTTTTCATCGTAGTAACTTAAACCAACTGTCAAAACCTTTCGATTGATGTAAATTTTCAAAATCCGTGCGGGAATAAATCCCCCTGTCCCGATGGCGATCATGAAATCGGGGTCAAAGCCCGAATCGGTGATTTCTTGGGCTAGACGTTCAACAAGGCGATGCATCTGCGTATATGTGAAGTAATATTCCCCTTCTTTGGGAAGCATTTTAGTTTCTGTCATGTTAATCATTTATTCCGATAAATATGATAAATATGGAAGTAGAATCCTTAATCTTATTAAAACCTAGAATTTTTTTAGTTTTGCGATTTTTTTTTAGAACTCCGAACATCCGATAATTTTTCTAAGTGATAAATCAATCAATTAAGATATCGCCATGTTTGAGAAATTGCTTAAATACAAGGGAAATAGGATAAATTAAGGCCATGAAAACGCATCTCTTAGTTGTTGTAAATTTTGATAAAGAAATCCAGAAATTCAAAGATCGCTTTACCAATGTGTTTTCCCAAGTAAAACATACCTTCACTTGGTCTTTTATTCACTACTCTACCTTTATGGATACTGAAATTTCTAAGGAAATTCAAAATAGCGATGGGATTCTCCTCACAGGATCTTACCACATGCTCACAGATACCCCCATCCGACAAAAATTTTCTCCTGTTTTGGAATTAATCCGCACCTACGAAAAACCTATTTTGGGCATATGTTTTGGTCTACAACTGATCGCAGCAGCATGGGACTTTACCATTCGCCCAATTTCGCATCCGGATCATGATATTGAGAATGAAAAAACCCTGAATTTACAATTCATCCACCCATTTCCTCTATTTCCTTTCCCCACAATTACCGTTTATGAAACCCATCATCAAGAAATTGCCCATGAGACTAAATTTGACCACATTTTTACGATATACGCCTCCAGTCCCGCCACGAAAGTTCAGGCAATCAAGCACAATCAGAAACCCATCTACGGGGTTCAATTCCATCCCGAAAATCCAACAAATGCGAAGGCATTGGAGGATGGAATTAGTTTGATAGAACAGTTTATCGGTTTAATTATTCGAGGTCAGAATAGCAAATAGGGAAAGGGTAGATATTGTAAAATAAATAGAATCAAAAAAAAATAATTAATAAAATAGCAAACAAAACAAAAAAAAATTAACACGAGAAAGACCTCAGATTTCTGTTCTTCATATTACGAATGATTAGTGAAAAAAAATCCGCACCTCTAAAGTCTGACGGAAAATTATTATTGATTAATGAAAAATATTTAATTTTGATAATAAAGAACGGAATTTTGATATTATAGAATGGAATTTTGGGGATTTTCAGCTATAATATTGGGTCGCTATACTGCTATACCACACAAATATTTGGAATATTCACCAGTATTCTATTTTATTCGAATGGCGAATATTACAAAAAGCACATTATTTATAAGATGATTATCTCAGTTTTCTATAATTAAGGAATAAAAAGTGGGTTCCCAAGCCTCATTTTACTTGCTTGCATAGCGGTAGTAAGATTCAACATCAATTCAATAAATAATTACTAAATACAAAAAAATAATCAATTCCCGAGAAATTTAAAATGCCTGAAAAATCGAATTCGAATCAAATTTACGTTAAATTGACCAGTGATCATCCGGAAATATTCCAAAACATCCAAAAAAATGCTTTTTTCATCAATCACCTAATGGAAAAGCACACACAGTCCCAATTTTATTTAGAGGTTATTCAAAATGGCCTGATTTATATCTACAATAATATGGAAATTTTTAAACTTCTCAATCAACCCTTTACTCCTCGCCAAGTTTTGCGTTTTATCAAAAGATCAGACTCCATTACAGAACTGGAGCGAATTTTTCCATATTATCTTACTGCAGATTCTTTCCCTACTTCAGGAATAACAATTTTTTTTCACACTGAATCCTCCCCTCGGGAAACTATAGTAGAAATGGGTAGGGCTCAGTTTCAATCCCTTCTAAAGGATCATGCGCGGATAACTACCACAAATACCGGCGATTTAAGCATTCACTTTGCCGATTTTGATGGATTTTCACTCTATTTGACTCTCATGTCCTCATTGTTAACGGGAATATTCCGAAAGATTCCCGAATTCCAAACCCAGGAAAAGAAAAATCAAAAAAATCAAAAAAATCAAAAAATTCGGAAAAATTCCCCATCCATGCTCCATTAACACCATTGTCAAATTTTTCATTATTTCCAAAATTAATATCTTTCTTAGAAATCTCTTCTCCATCCACGACAAAATTTAGTAGGTGTATACTTAGGTGCATACTTCCTATAGGATATCATGGGCGGATCGACTACAGACCATGTGAATTCCCAGAAATTAAAGGCTTTGCTGGATTGGATGTTCCAATCAGTGGGAAAGGATTTGCTTGCTGTCATTGTAGTTGATCGTGGTGGTTTGATCATCGGTAGTTCCTTAAATACTGGCATAGATGAGGATATTTTGGGAGGTATCGCCGCATTGGTTGAGCCAGTGCTGAAACGTATCTCGTCTGAATTTCAATCGGGATCTTTTGGTACGGGGTCTTTTGACACCGTCGATCAAAGGTTAATTTTCACCGAAGCAGGGCCGGATGCAATATTGGTAGTTGTCGCTGACGGCATGGCTTCCATTGATGGATTATTCCCGTATGCCTATCTATGTGCAGAAAAAGTAGCCCGAATCATCGACGGACGCACCGTGAGCCCAGTGATTCCCGATTTTCAATCTCCCGCCACTACGGCAGATCACCATGAAGATGTTATGCGTATTCTCATACAGGAAGGTGCCTATGTTCTAAAAACCATTCTGGGAGGGGATGGAGGTGTGGGTAAAACAACATTGGTTCACAATTTTATAGACTCCACATTTGAGGATGATTACAAACCCACGATTGGGGTTTCAATCATGAAAAAGTCGGTTATCTTTGATCAATGGGGCGTGCAGGTTCGACTCCAGATTTTCGATTTAGCAGGTCAAAAACAATTCACGCGGGTTCGACAAACATATTTTGCGGGCGCCAAATCAGGCCTACTGGTGTTTGATACTACCAGACGGGAGACATTCGATAACATTGAGAAGTGGTACCAAGAGGCAGTGAGCGTCGAGCCAGATATGATGCTGATGTTAATCGGAAATAAGATAGATCTTGTTGATTCCCGCGAAGTGTCAAAAGAAGAGGGAAAGGCGTTAGCGGATAAATTGGGTATAACTTATTTCGAAACCAGTGCCTTAAATAGGGATTTAGTGGAAGAGGCGTTTCGTACATTGGCATTTCTGTTTATCCAAGATACTAAAATTACGGAAAAAATGTAAATTGCCAAAGATTTTATTGAATTATGACTAAAGATGCCAAATTGAACCTTTATAATTATAACTCGCAGATTTTTGAACTACGCTATATTACCAATCCTTATGGCAACCCACGATTGGAATGAATTATATTCTTTGGACATTTCTTCTGCGGCGCGCAAATTAATCGACAATTCTCAAATTGAGATGGCTCCATCCTTGATAGCGGTTGTATTAGTGGATACACATTGCTGTGGAGGGATATTGAATGTAGAAGTTCACGCGTTAGAAAAAATTCAGAAGGATCCACATCTAATTGAAATTTTTCCTGCATCACAGGATAATCAACCTTTTTCGGTATGGGTTGAACGGCAAGCACTTCAGGAATTAAGTATTCCGGATCAGATTTTGCTCGATTTTAACCCTTTTGCCCACCCACCTCGATTGGAAGTCAAGAATGGGCGCTTTGAAACACCCTACGAAATTAGCTGAAGTAAGTGAAGTAAAAAATAATTTGAAAATTAATAAATTAATGTAAAAGAAAGGAAATTTTCAAAGGGTACCACAAATTTACAAGAAGTGATGAGCTTTTCCTATCTTCTCCCATATGAAACAACACCTCATGTGTACTTAATCAAGGCCGAAGAGCCTACGGATCCCCAATATGGTTATGAACCAAATAAACGTCCCATTGAGCATTATGTAAATGCTGGGATCGTGAATTTGGACAAACCACAGGGTCCAACCTCGCATGAAGTGGCATCGTGGGTAAGAAAGATGTTCGATCTACCAAAAACAGGCCATGGTGGAACCTTAGATCCGCAAGTTACAGGTGTTTTACCGATTGCACTGGGGGCAGCCACCAAGGTAATTCGAGCATTATTGTCTGCTGGAAAAGAGTACGTCTGCATAATGTATCTTCATGAAGAAATCGACAAGGATGTAATTGAAAAGGTTCTCAACCTCTATACCACGGATTTGTATCAACGACCACCATTAAAGTCTTCGGTTGCACGACGGCTCCGAATCCGCAAGATATATTACACCCAGCTGATGGAAGTGAGGGGAAAGTTTGTTTTGTTTCGCGTAGGTTGTGAAGCAGGGACGTACATTAGAAAACTTTGCTTTGATATCGGGGAAACCCTCCTTTGCGGCGCTCATATGGTGGAACTAAGGCGAACACGCACGGGGGATTTTCGAGAAGACACGATTTTGACTCTCCAGGATTTAAACGATGCATTGAAAATATACCGCGAAGAGAAGGACGAAACTTATCTGCGCCAATTGATTGTGCCCATGGAAAAAGCAGTAAGGCACTGGAAGAAAATATATATTCGGGATTCGGCAGTGGATGCCATTGCCCATGGTGCGAGTTTGGCGGTAGCAGGGGTCCTTTATCTCGAGAAAAGTATCGAAAAAAATGAGGACGTGGCAATAATGTCCCAAAAAGGGGAGTTAGTCGCGTTTGCAACCAGTTTGATGACCTCCCAACAAATTCTTAAAACCAAACATGGAATGGCCGCAAAGACGAGAAAAGTGTTTATGACACGGGGCAGATATCCAAATTGGAATGAGGCTAAGAAGAAATCCATGGAACCCACCACCGAAAGCTGATTAGAGATTTAAGAATAATTTCATACCATACTAATAATTGTAATAAGTAAGACATCCGAAATCCCCCAAAACTTGTATAATTTGGAGTTTTGCTCCCATGGCGCCAGAAAAACCCCCCCATTATTTTTCCGTTCACCACAAGGCCCCTTCCCGCGTAAAGAAGATTTTTACCTCCGTTCGCCGGCAAACTCTTTCATTGCAAACAGCGGCCAGCGTCTTTTCACCCGATGGATTGGATAAGGGCACCGAAATTTTCATCGAACATATAATTTTACCTCCCATGCCTCCTCTTACCACTCCTTCCATACATCCAATTTCTTCTACTCCTCCTCCTTCTATTCCTTCCACTCCTTCTATTTCTTCTACTTCTCCCACACAATCCAATCTTCAAGAGAAAATCAACATTTTGGATTTGGGGGCGGGCTATGGACCGATCAGCATCTGGTTAGAAAAGGAATTGACCATGAAGTCCTTCCAGTTTCCTGATTCCAAAGTTCCTTTTCAAATCTATGCCTCGGAAATCAATGAACGGGCGGTATGGTTACTGAAGAGAAACCTCCAGGGGAATAATTGTGAGCATATAAAAGTTCTTCAAGGGCCATTTCAAGAAACTGGAATTCAATTGCTGGAATCGGGAACAAAGTTTGATGCAATATATTCAAATCCCCCACTAAAAACCGGTCACGAGACTATGTTGGATATGTTTGAAATTGCCCTTAATCTATTGAAACCCGATGGATTTTTAATGTATGTACATAAGAAAAAATTGGGCGCAGCGGGATTCCAAACGAAGTTACATGCGTTACATCCCGATTGGGTCCTAGAGACCGTTAAAAAACAAGCGGGATATCACGTTATTGTTTTTTCTCCCCAACCAATTGAGAACCCATTCAAAAAAGACACCTATTCGGGGTATTTTTAGAGAATTTGAGAATTGATGCCTGTAGTTTGGGTGTTCACACTATATTGGAAGAAATATTGCAAGATCTTCCGATTCAATAATATGTTACGGAAAATTATCGAAAAATTTTTTTAATATGGTGAGCTAATCTTTGTGTGCACACTGGATTTTCCATTTTCAGAAGGAAGTCCTTTCTATTTTCACGACAACTTATTAATAATATTTACGTTAGAGTTGATATTATCCTTGGCCAAAAAAAGTAAAAAACTCGATGTACTACAACATGCATTAGTACCCTTTCATACAATCTTAACTAAAAAGGAAACGGCAGATTTACTGAAGAAATATGCGATCCGCCTTGTGGATCTCCCCCGAATTTTTGAAGATGAACCAGCAACCCTTGCCTTGGGAGCTAAAGAAGGGGATGTGCTCAAAATAGTCCGAAATTCAGCCACCATCGTAGACACAGTCGAGACATTTCGATTTGTAGTCATCCGACGCTAAGCGTCTGGTTATTATTACCTATCATTATACTAAATTGTAATCTCTGATATTCATTCCTATTACCAATACAAACAGAAAACCTTGAGGTCGAAAAATGAACGCAGCAATCACTACTCATTCGTCCGCCATTAATCCAGAATATATGTGGGACCTACTCAGGTCCTATTTTGGCGAAATTGGCTTAGTCCGTCAGCATTTGGATTCATTCAATGTCTTTTTAGAAGAAACTCTTCAGCAAATTTGTGATGAAACCAAAAAAATTATTCCCGATATACCTGATTTTTATATCATTTTTGGAAAAATCACCGTTGATGATCCGCAAGTCCGGGAAGCCGATGGTGCTACCAAGAGTGTTACTCCATTAGAGGCACGCATTCGAGAATTAACCTATGCTTCAAAAATCTACTTGGAAATGACACCGGTCACCATTGATGAACGAACCCAACGCCCCCATTATAACGAAACGATCAATACATACATTGGAAAATTACCCATTATGTTGAAATCCTCCAAGTGTCCACTTTCAAAAATGAACACCAAGGAGGAATTGATTCAAATCGGTGAAGATCCCTTAGATCCTGGCGGTTATTTCATTATCAATGGGACGGAACGGGTATTGGTTACCCAAGAAGATTTGGCCCCTAATCGTATTTTGATTGAGGAAGCAAGTCGAAGTTCCTCAGCAACCCACATCGCCAAGGTATTTTCTACTACCCACGGTTTCAGAGCACCTGTCACCATTGAACGGCGTAAGGATGGAAATATTCGTGTTTCATTGCCCTCAGTTCCCGGTAAAATCCCAATTGCAATTTTAATGCGTGCATTGGGTTTGAATTCGGATAAGAAGATTTTTGAAGCCATTAGTGACAATCCCGAAATCCAGAAGGAATTGATTCCAATCATCGATGTTGCAGCGGCAATTGAGGTTGTTACAGATGCCGAAAAATCCCAAATGAATGCCCTGGATTATGTTGGTAAACGTGTGGCAGTAGGACAAACCCGCGAATATCGTATTAAACGCGCCCAACAGATTTTGGATCGCTATTTACTCCCACACATCGGTTATGAACAGGAAGATCGTATTCGAAAGGCATATTTCTTAGGTCAGATGACCCAAAAGGTATTGGAACTTGCCTTAGATATTCGCAGACCGGATGACAAAGACCATTACGCGAATAAACGATTAAAATTGGCGGGAGATTTGTTCACATCATTATTCCGAGTATCCTTCTTGAATTTAACCCGTGATATCAAATACCAATTGGAACGTACTGCTGTGCGGGGTCGAAAACCCAATATTAAAACAGCGGTCCGGGCCGACGTGATCACAGAAAGAATTCGTCATGCTCTTGCCACCGGTAATTGGGTTGGTGGAAAGGCGGGAGTCTCACAATTATTGGATCGAACCAATTTTATTTCCACCCTCAGTCATTTACGACGTATTATTTCACCTCTTTCCCGTAGTCAACCCCATTTCGAAGCACGGGATTTGCATCCTACCCAATGGGGAAAGATTTGTCCTGCCGAAACGCCCGAAGGTCCGAACTGTGGTTTGGTCAAAAACTTGGCGTTAACCGCATTGATTTCCGTTGGAACCAACGAGAAGAAAATTGAGACAGACCTATATGACTTGGGTGTTATTCCTCTTGAGGAAGTTGATGAGGTAAGCGGAAAAGCTAAAATTTACCTTAATGGAAAATTATTAGGGATTCATCCCAACTACCGACCACTCATCGAAACCATTCGGATGAAGCGACGGCGTGGGGACTTGAATCCAAACGTGAATATTTCCTTTTATCCCGAATCCAACGAAGTACAAATTAACTGTGATGCAGGCCGGGCCCGACGCCCATTACTAATCGTAAAGAATGGTAAAGTCCTGCTGACGGAAGATGTTGTCAATAAGATTCGAGAAGGAGAAATGCAATGGAACGATTTAATTGCCCGAGGCCTTATTGAATACTTTGATGCAGAAGAGGAAGAAAACGCCTATATTGCAATGAAAGAAGACGATCTGACCACGGAACATACACATTTAGAAATAGCACCGGCAGCAATCTTGGGTATTACGGCTTCTTTAATTCCATTTCCGGATCATAATCAGAGCCCCCGAAATACATACGAAGCAGGTATGGCCAAGCAAGCCTTGGGAATTTTTGCTGCCAACTTTCATTTACGTATGGACACCCGGGGACATCTGCTCCATTATCCTCAAAAACCACTCACAAGTACCCGTGCGATGGATATAATCGGATTTCATACTCGACCCGCAGGACAAAACTTTGTTCTGGGCATTATGTCCTTCCAAGCCTTTAACATTGAAGATGCTTTGATTATGAACAAAGCCTCAATTGAACGAGGACTATCCCGGAGCACATTCTTCCGTACCTACGAGGGAGAAGAACGCAAATACCCCGGCGGACAATTGGATAAATTCGAAGTTCCCGAAAAGGAAGTTCGGGGCTACCGTGCTTCCGAAGCTTATCGCCATTTGGCCGATGATGGAATCATTGAGCCGGAGACGGTTTGTGTAGGCGGCGATGTCTTGATAGGTCGAACTTCACCTCCAAGATTCACCCATCCCTATGATGATTTTGATGATCTCTCCCAGCCCCAACGGCGGGAAACTTCAATAAATATGAGACATTCGGAGAACGGAACAGTAGATACGGTCGTAATAACCGAAACCTTAGATGGGAACAAACTAATAAAAATTAAAGTCCGGGATCTCCGGATTCCCGAATTGGGGGACAAATTTGCCTCCCGCCACGGGCAAAAAGGAGTTTTGGGTTTAATCTCGCCCCAGGAAGATATGCCGTTCTCTAGTGAAGGGATATCGCCCGATTTAATCATTAATCCACATGCCATGCCTTCGCGGATGACCTTGGGTCAAATGTTTGAAGGTTGTTTGGGCAAAGTTGCAGCGGCAACCGGAACTGTCGGAAATGCTACCCCATTCGAAATGGAGGACATGGATGAATTACAGTTAAGACTCACCCAATACGGCTTCGATTACGGCGGACGGGAGACGCTCTATAACGGTGTGACAGGAGAACGCTACGATGTTGGCATTTATTTTGCCTGTGTCTATTACCAAAAACTCCATCATCTTGTGGCCGATAAAATCCATGCCCGTGCCCGTGGACCAGTTCAGATTCTCACACGGCAACCGACCGAAGGTCGTGCTCGCGAAGGTGGGCTTCGATTCGGAGAAATGGAGCGGGATTGTCTCGTAGGCCATGGCTCTGCAGTACTTCTAAAGGAACGATTATTGGATGAGTCCGATCGCACCCAAATTCTCGTGTGTGAGAAGTGTGGCCTTTTATCAGTATATGATCGTAACCGGGATAAAACCTATTGCCCCATCTGTGGAGAAAAATCAATAATCTCAAATGTAACTTGCTCCTATGCCTTCAAATTACTCCTCCAAGAAATGATGTCGCTCGGTTTAGCGCCACGGTTAATTTTGAAGGATCGGGCATAATCTTTTTAATTTCTATTTCAACTTTTTTCGTTCTATCTCCTTCTCTCATTCTTCCAATTTTTCAATCTTATATTCTTCGCTTTTTGGTCACTTACCATTTCCCTTCTTGATTATTCCCCACTATTTGCCTGATTTCCAGAGGCATTATTAAATCTATCACAATTTTTATATATGTAAGAAATTCATAAGGGTGTATAGCGATGCCCAGTCCCCGTGAACTATTTCAGCAGGCGTATCAAGCCAGCAATGACCGACAGTTTGACCGAGCCAAAGAAATATACCTCCAAGTTGTAAAACTGGATCCTAATTACAGTATGGCGTGGAACAATTTGGGATGGATTTACCATGATCAGGAACAAAATTATTCTGAAGCGGAAAATTGTTATCAAACTGCCTTGAAATGCAATAAAAATAATTACTATGCCTGGAACAATTTTGGAATTTTGAATTATCGCCAGAAAAAAGATTTTAAAGCTGCAGAACGCTATTGGCTAAAATCAGTCAAATTGTATCCAGATTTTTGGGAGGCTTGGAATAACCTCAGTGTGCTGTATAAATTTCAAATCCGGAAACCCAAAAAAGCCCAAAAATGTGCCGAAAGAAAAGAAGCAATTGCCCGAAATAGGACTCCTTCTGTCAACTTGCATAAATCTCCTACACCAAAATTATGTATGGAATGTAAAGCTGAGTTGTCAACCGGTCAGCATATTTGTGAACGATGCGGCGCCAAAAACGATTAATAGTTTAATTTAATCAAAAGGGGGCAATGCGCTTTATATTTTTGATAACATCAAAATCGTCATCAAAACTAATTATTGCGGTCACCTTTTCGTGAATCGCACAGGCCGCATGAATCGCATCTCGAGGGGCAATTTCATACTTTGATAAGAATTTTTGTGCTTCATGAAGTATCTCTAACGTAATTGGGCAAAATTTAAGTGAGGGAAAAATCAAGAATTCTTTTCCTTTCTCATTTGCCATATCCCGGTTATAAGATTTACTAATAACCCACACAATTTCATCCCATGTAAGAGTAGCTGTAATCGCCTTGAATTCTTTTTGGATTACTCTTTGTAAAAACTCTTTGGCAAGTTGGGACTCAGGATTTATATCGGAATCATATAAAATCGGATTGAGAAATACATTGCTATCGATGTAGTATTTTTCCATCATTTACATACCTATGTCGTATTGTTGCTCCAGTATCTTCTTGATGTCTATTTTTGCTGTTAATTTGTGATCATTGGCTAAAAATTGTTCAAGATATGTCTCTTCACGAGGTTGGGCAGGCTTTATAATAATCATTTCTTCCTTAACTTCGATTTCGATTTCAGATCCAATTTTTATGGCGAGATTATCCCGAATATCCTTTGGAATTACAATTTGCCCTTTTGGACCTACTTTTCTACGAATAATCATAAAATCTAATTAATTTTAGTATAACTACCTATTTATACTTTTTCCAAATTGAAATTTATACTTATTTTATTCTCCCTTGTCATACCTTTCCAAATTTCTACTTTTCATGAAGAATATGCATATCTATTCATTAGTTCAGCCAAAATTGTAATTGGATTCATACGGAGCAAAAAAAAGCAAGATTTATCTAGACAAAGGTAGGATATTGATAAATAGCATCGTTCAATTGTGAAGCCCTAAGGTAAATATTTTTTACATTTAAAATAACAGTATATAAGCGTAAAAATAACACTAAAAAAATTTTTAAGTGATATTCCCGTGATATTATCCCCCCAAACATATATGTTATTTTTTTTATTAAAATTTGTACTATTTTTTTAATAACATAGGATAACACTTCTTTAAATAGAAAATTATTTAGAGATTTTTTTTAGGTGGTTCGTGTTAATCAATATTTAATGGGAAAGGGAATTTTGATTAGAAAAGGAATATGCTTGATCT
The DNA here is from genome assembly GCA_018238965.1 of Promethearchaeota archaeon. Lineage (GTDB taxonomy): Archaea > Asgardarchaeota > Lokiarchaeia > Sigyniarchaeales > Promethearchaeaceae > Harpocratesius. Next base: position 1,886 of record JABCSI010000010.1, on the reverse strand, counting down.
TCGCACTAGTAAGCATGTTAGGGAGTGTTCTATACCTGTTCTACTTTAAGGAACCGCTTTTATGGAATCTAATTGGCTTATTTCTTTTGATCACCGATGTCTTGTTGATGGGGATCCTTCAAGCAATTGCCCAGCGATTGGGACGAAAATTAACCAAAAGAGTTTTGATTTTTTATGGAAGCCTCATTCTGAAATACGGAATATTATTTCTGGTCAATTTCATAGGATACGGATATCAACCATTGGTAAATGTGCTACTGGGGATCTTGATCTATGGTAGTGTTTGGGCAATCCAACTAATGGGTATCATGTTCATTTTTCAAGGGTATTCTCTTCTGGAATCGCAGGAAACACATCCAATTGACTCCGATATACCAAATGATATACCAAAACTACCCAAGAAACGGATCATAATCTTAAGTATAATCGCTGTCATTGCCGTAATCGGACTATATGTGGGTATCATTATGGATACAGCAATTCTAACGCCGATGGATCAATCACAGGGATCTTTTGCAGCAGGGATAATAGCCGGAATGATGGGAATCTTTCTCGGTGTGGTGAATCTGGCATTTACGGGGATTCTCATGCTTTCGATATCACTTCTCTGGTCCCATTTTGGAGAAAAATGGAAACAAGATCAGAAAGAGAATCAGAAACAGAAACAGAAGCAAAAACGAATTCTGCATCAGAAGAAGGTCTATGTCTTGGGGATAATTGCAGTTTTGGGGTTGTTGATTTCCTCAATATCGTTTCTCCCCTTATTGAGCACCCCCAGTTTCTCCCAACAGGCGGAAGAGGAATTCAGCCGAGCCTTCGATCCGACCTTTGGAGGAGATTGGTAGGCGAGCATCCCGTCTTCTGTTAAGCAAGAATATTTTCTTTCGGCGCCCTTCCAATTGGCGGGTTATTTTCTGGGAAGTCCCACATATGATTGTATCACCCTTGAGGATATTCTGTATTTCAACGGATCCACCAGTATTTACCCCCAGGATCATGCAATAACGCTGTACTTTGATGCATTTCTGCCTCCCAATAATGGTCATGGTCTTCCCGGGGAAAATAGCACCATCATCCGCTTTCATGGTGGGGGGTGGGTAATTGGGGATAAGGCGCTTCAAAATATGAATCAAATGAACCGATATTTTGCCGCCCAGGGGTACTGCGTGTTCGATATCCAATACGGCCTCAATAATGAATCATCCCTCTTCGAGGGTATTCCTGGAACCCCAACCAATGTCTTGGGTAACTTCACAATGGACGATATTCTTCGTCACATTGGGAATTTCACCTTCTTTTTAGAGAATCATGCGGAAGGATTTGGCGCTAACTTGGATTCGGTCTTTATTTCTGGGGGATCAGCCGGTGGTCAATTGACCAGTGCTACCGCGCTCAGCCTTACCCATGGGAATTATTCGATATTTTCTTCAGAGTATACGGTAAAGGGTCAAATTCCGTTTTACCCAGCTAATAATGCCCAATTGGACTTTATTCTCACCAGTCGTCCCGAATGGATAAATCCCGATTTATTGGTGGATGTGGACAGTCCCCCGTGCCTCATATATCAAGGCGATAGGGATTCACTCTATACCAGAGCGATTGCCCATCAACAAGCTTATCTGGATGTCGGGAGGGAAGATTGTGCATTCTTGGTATTTCCATATGCTGGCCACGCCAGTGATTTATATTTCATGGGCTACTATGCTTGCTGGTTTTATGTTCATGAAAAAATCGCCTATAATTCTGTCAGTCACAGCTTTAGTGACAGGAGTCACGCTACTTACCGCCCATATGAGTTGGATGAATCCTGAAATTACAAACCTTGTTCCTGTACTAAAATCATATTGGCTTACAATTCACGTTTCGATAATTACAGCAAGTTATGG
>JABCSI010000140.1 GCA_018238965.1 Promethearchaeota archaeon | reverse complement strand
TTTAATTCTATCAATCCTCAAACCGCAGATGAAGAAAAGAGATTTTGGCTAGAATATATTGGTATAGTGGCCCCGCATAATGCCCAAGGACGGCAAATAATTCATCAATTATTTTTGACCATGACAAGTCCTGTACGATCCACTCAGTTAAATGATGATGAGCTGATGAAATGCCTGCAAGCAACCATATATTCGGTGGAAAAATTTCAAGGTTCAGATCGGAATTTAATTATTGCTTCGGTGGGGATCTCGGATCGAGATCAACTCAAAAAGGAAGAAGAGTTCATTTTTGACCTCAATCGATTTAATGTGTTGACCTCCCGGGCTAAACACAAAATTATTTACATTTGTAGTAGAAATTTCTTGGATTTTATCCCCAAGGACAAAAAAATGATTGATTTTGCGGCCCAAGCCTATAACTATGCATATTTATATTGTAACCAAGAGAAAACGCTATTTTTTAGACATTCGACAGGAATTCAAGATTATTTTTATTTTCGTTGGCATTCTAACGATTTTTTGACCCAAACCTCTCCTTGCAGCACGTTTCAGTATGAAGGACGGCTTGAAGAAGGTAAATTGATTTTTACCGCCTCATTCAATAAATATTTTCGAGATTTATTATCCTTGGTTCCGAGTTCGAAAATTCACATCGATGACAAAGAAGAAACTTCCAATATCCAATCCACCATAAAGATTGATGATTATGAACTCATAAGAACGATTATACCTACTCCCAGAAATATAATAAGAGAAATGAATCGAAAGTTAGCAAATAAAAAACTTTCGAGCGATTCTGTCTCCTCCAATGATACCATTAAACCACCATTAGATGAAAAAAAATCCAAAAAAATTGAAGATAAATTGACTGAAAAACCGATTAATATCAATTTGAGTGATGAGGATGAGGCATTATTCTAAAAAAAACCTATAAAATTCTATTAATTGATAATCAAAGTGATTTTTTAAGGAATTGATATATTTACAATTTGATATTTAGTATGTTGATCGAATAAAATTGAAGAGGCAAGGAAATGAAACCCATAAAATTTATTCACACTGCAGATACTCACTTAGGGAACGTTCAATATAAGATTTTTGAAAGATTTCGAGACTTCAACCGTTCTTTTAAATCAATCCTCGATAAAGCCCTTCAATTAGAAGTAGATTTTATAATACATGCAGGAGATTTCTTTAATTCAAATAAAATAAATCCTGAAACACTATCTGCGATTTATTTGATGATTTCTGCCTTTAACAATGAATGCCACGCCCAAATAGGAAGAATTATTCCGATTATTGTTATCGAAGGGAATCATGATAAAAAAAACTATTTTGCGAAACGAACTTGGTTAAAATTTCTGGCAGATTTGGATTTAATCAAACTCCTTACCCTAGATACCAACAAAAAAAGCGAAAAAAGTTTCTTTCGTCCATATTCGGAAAAAACTCACCGAGGAAATATGATTCAAATTAAGGGTTGCAATATTTACGGAATACAACATGTTGGAGCATTTACTGAATATTTATTTCCCAAAATCTACAATGCTTTACCCCAAGGAGAGGAAACCTACAATATTTTACTAATGCATTTTGGAATTACTGGACAAGTTAAGGGAAAACTCGGTGTCGAATTATCTGATGTATTACAAAAACTTCACGAAAAAGTAGATTATCTCGCTTTAGGCCATTATCATAAAAGTTTTCAACTCCCGCCTGAAAAACCTTGGATATTTAATCCCGGATCGACTGAAATTAACGCACCCAAGGAATTATATGGAGATGAAGGTAATCCATTCACACGAGGAATATTTTATGTTGAAGTTAATGGAAAAAAACCTCATGAACAGAATATACAATTTTTAGAATTTGAAAACGGGGAGAGTTCAAGCCCCAATACACTCCCCAATAGATCATTTTACAATATGAGGATAAATCTTGAAAAACCGAGTCTAAAATCTTTTGACGATGTGATAAAATTTGTTATTGAAGAAATAGGGAAACAAGGTTTTGAGCAAATTGCTGAAGAAGAACCAATTGATATAGATAGAACAGATTTGAATTTGACATTTCTATTTATTTCATTGTTTGGGAGTATTCCTTTATCCAAGTTGGAATTTAATTTCTCACAACTCCGGGAAAAAATCTTGCAATCCTATAAAATATTTGATGTTAAAATACATTCGCAAGGAATCACCTCCGAATTAGATGGTGTGAAAGCCGGAACAGGTAAAGATCTTTCAATAGATGAAATTGAGACAGATACTTTTACTCGAATGATAGAGATTCATCCCAATTATGCAGAATATACTAATGAAATTGTTACATTGATGAAGGATTTGAAAAAACCCCTATTGAAGAAAAATAAAGATAACTCGGTTGTTCCAGAAATTATTTCGTGGTGGGAAAACACACATCATTTACCTGAAACCAATTTAATCACCGAAGAACCAAAAGCAACACTCGGCGATTTCATGCCCACACCTTCCCAAAAAATTGAAAAACAGGTTGAAGCTGGTGAGATCTCAAATAAAGTAACAGATTTGGAATCATTAGAAGATGATTATGAAGAGGATGATATTTTCGATGAAGATGAGTTGGATGATGATTTGGAGGATTTAAATTTTTAGGGAGATTTTTCACATGCTAATTCAAAAAATTCAAATACGAAATATTACGACTCATATAGACACCGAGATTGAGTTTAAACCGGGAATAAATTCACTTATGGGTGAAAACGGGGCGGGAAAATCTTCTGTACTGTTGATGATCGGATATCTACTTTTTGATTATTTACCGGGACGCAATCAAAAAATGTACGTACGAATGGATTCAAAGAAGAAATTTGGAGAAGCTAAGCTTTGGATTCTAGCCAATGATGGAGAAGAATATGTAATTCGCCGGACTATTGGAAAAAAAGCTAATGAACTTTCTGTGACCCATTGTGAAACTGATATAATTATAAAAGAAATTTCTACAGTTTATGATTTAAAGGAATGGCTGCATGAGATTCTTGGTATTAGAGAAAATCTGCCCTTGAAAACAATTTTTGATGGAGGGATTGGTGTTAGACAAGGTACTTTTACCGAACCTTTTCTTCGGAATCCCACAGAAAGAGCTCAAGTTTTCTCTCCTCTATTAAATGTAGATATTTATTCAAAGCTCCACAAGAATTTTCTTACAACAGCTAAGGAGCTCGAGCACCATATTCACCAACGAGATTTGATGGTTAATCGTCTGTCAGGTGAACTTGATGAAAAAAAACAATTAGTAGACAAAAAAGAAAAATTGGCAAGTCTTCTTGATAATACAAAAAAAGTATTATCCAAAATTGAAAAACAATGGAAATTGATTAATGAACAATATAACAAGTTAACGAATGTAAAAGATAGACTGGAAAAATTGAAAACGACTCAAGAATTGACAAAAAGAGATATTCAAGGTCAGAAATCCACAATATCTGAATTAAATAAGAATTTAGATCAAGCAAAAACTGCGGCAGAAATTTGTTCACAAACAAAAAAACTTCATTTAGAGTACGTAAAATCGGAAAAACAAAATAAAATCTTGATGGAACAAATTAAAACTTGGCGGGTTGCCAAAGAAACCCTGGCAAGCTTAAAAAACCAAATTACGAGGTTCGAAGGTAGGAAACAACAAATTGAAAAATCTATCGGTGAAATTGAAAAATACAAGGGAGAATTCCCGAAATTAAAAAAAATTCACAAAATATTTGAAGAAAAGAAAAAAGCGGTAGAAAGTGTGCAAATCGAACTTATTCGGATGAAGGATACCGAAAAGCTGATTCACGATTTGGATTTAGAACTTAAAAAAAGACATTTAATTCCAGCAAAACTCGAAAAAATCCAAGAAGAATTACAGATCACCCAAAACAATTTAGACTCCCTAAAAGATACCTCAGACAAATTGCAACAAAATCAAATTCAGTTCAAATCAACGCAAAATCAAATAGATGAACTCAATGTATATATCCAACAGGCTCAATCTGGAATCTGTCCTGTTTGTGATCAACCTTATCACTCAGAACATCAAGATCTAACTTCCTATTTTAAAGATAAAATTAAGAATTTGGAACGATCAACCTCCAAACTTAAAATAGCTAGGAAATCTCTCGAGCAAAACTTGGTTAAAACCCCCCAATTAGAAGACCGAAAGGATAAATGTATCAGATTGGAGACACAATATAAAGAAAAACTAAAAACCTTTCAAGAAAAATCACAATTACTTTCAAATTACCGCAAGGAAATTCAGAATAAGAATTCAGTAGAAATCAAATTTCAGTCTATGAAAAAAGAAGTTGCTGATCTTACATCTGACAATCAGCGTTTTGAGTTCATTTCAGTCAAAATCAAAGAAGAATTAAGCCAATTGCAAAAAGAATTAGGAAAAATTAATAAAAATATTTCTGATCTTGTTTCTAGAAGCAAACCCTTGGAAGAAGAAGGGAAAAAAGGGGAAGGGCTGGATACGGATTTAAACAAAATGTCCCAACAATTGGAAAAACTAAGGCCTTCTCATGAAAAATACCAAGAAAACCATAGAATTGCCCAAAATTTGTCCCGGATTTCTGAAAATCTTCTGGAAAAAAGCAATGAAATGAAGGCAGCTAACGAGATATTGCAGTTAACTACTGATCGTATTAATAAAATTGCCAAAGATTTTGATGCAGAAAAGTATCAATTGATGGAATCACAGAAATCGGCAATTCAAGTTCAATTAATTCAGAAAAAGGAAGAAAATAAACAGATAACTTTGCAAATGGATCAAATAAATCAGCGTTTGGCTCAGCTCAAAGAGAAAGAATTGAAATTATTGGATTTTCAAAAGAAATTAGAAATTCTTCAAAATATTGATCAATTCAGTGATACAATCAGAAACTGGTATAAGGAAGCTGGTCCAAAGATCACTGAAGCATTAATTTCAGATATCAATGTGACAGCTTCAGAACTTTATCGTCAAATTAAGGGTGAAGAGACAGTTACCATCGAATGGCAGAAGGATTACAATGTGGTTGTAAAAAGCGCATATATTTCAGAAAGATTCTTTTCCCAACTTTCTGGTGGGGAACAAATGGCAGTGGCATTAGCAATTCGCTTGGCTATCCTGAAAATCCTCACAAAAATAGACTTTGCATTCTTTGATGAACCTACTTCCAATTTAGATGAAAACAAGCGAATAAATTTAGCCCAATGTATCCAAAACATTCGTGGATTTCGACAACTATTCATAATATCCCACGATGATACTTTCGAGGAATACGCTGACAATGTTATTCGGTTTTCAAAATCAGATAAAGAGGAAACCCAAATTGAAATGGTTTCCTTCTAGAATGTGAGAGAATATTTTAGAATTAAATCAATTTCAAGATTTTAAGCCTTTTCCCAGTAATTGCATGATTATTGCGAGGACATCTTCATCAGATACCCCATGTTCAAGGAGAACTTTGTTCCGGTTAGACAATTCAGTTATAACACCATTAATTACAATGGAAATCACTTCAATGAAATCCGTTGGAGAAATTTTTTGAAGGGTATCAGATAAACTTATACCCACCAAGGAAATTTCCTCTTCAGTAAAAGCTTGTTGGATAGTCTCTCTGAAATATTCCCACGCCTCAACGTATTCTTCTTCACTGTTAATAATGCTGGAAGGATCACTTTTCTTGTTTTCCCCTGATGTTTTCATGGATTCTTCCTTAATCTGTTTAGATTTCAGAATCAGATAACGATTCTCTCTACCAAGATCATTTAAAATCTTCAGAATTGCAGGATTTTCCTTCGCAAATTGATAATAACTGATGCTAATTGCTTGAAGTCGATTAGATATGTCAGCTTTTTGATGGGTTTTAAGTTGATTATCAATGAAATCTGCAACTTTGTAATAACCATAGGCAGCAAATCCTATTAGCAAATCATCCTTATTTTTAAAATAGCGATAAATTGTTGGCTTGGTTAAACCCGCTTCTTGTGCAATCTCATCTAAATTCAGCTTATCAAAAGAAAGATCACTTTTTTTTTCACTCAAGCGCTCAACCGCTGTAAGAATATCATTCCGACGGCGTATTTTATCTTTTTGTTTCCGGGAATTTTGATTATGTTTGTCAATAGAAATGTCATTAGATTTGTTGTTAGATTTGTCGGAGAGAGTTTTCTTCATATAGAATACCCATAAATTGATTATTATCGCGAAATCAGTAAAGGATAGTAAAATAAATCGAGTTGAAGATGAAAATATCCCACTTTACTTATCCGTAAATACATATTACCATGTACAAGGAAAAGTATATTTTAAATATATCTGCTTCACATAGGTACATGTGGAAAAAATGGAATCTGCCTACGCAATTAAAGAATACCATGATACTGCTGAAATATACGCAAAATTGGACCATTTACTCAAGGTACCTATACATCATGTGAAAAAAGCCACGATGGACAAATACTTGGAATATTTTGAACAAAAATGTACCCGATCAAAAGCTCTCATCGATGAAGCAAAACAATTCATACCGGGGGGAGTTCAACATAACCTTGCTTTCAATTATCCCTTTCCCTTAGTTGTTGAAAAAGCAGAGGGTGCATTTTTGTATGATATAGATGGAAACAAGTACATAGATTTTCTTCAAGCCGGAGGCCCCACCCTACTGGGAAGCAATTATCCCGCGGTTAAGGAGAAAGTTATCGATGTCATCAATACAAGTGGACCTGTGACTGGTCTTTTCCATGAATACGAACTAAAAATTGCCAAGGAAATCCATACCCATATGCCGGCGGTAGAAATGTTCCGTATGTTGGGCAGTGGTACCGAGTCAGACATGGCTGCAATGCGGGTTGCACGATTAGCCACTAAAAAGAAAAAAATAATTAAAATGGGTGGAGCCTATCACGGTTGGAGCGATCAACTGGTTTATGGTCTTCACTTACCGGGAACAGGTCGATTCGAAGCCCATGGTATTCCAGCAGCCTGTAGTCGCCATACTCAAGAAGTTTTTCCCAATGATATTGCGGCCCTTGAACGAAAACTTCGGTTAAATCAACTCATGGGAGGAACGGCTGCAGTTTTTGTTGAACCCTTGGGACCAGAAAGCGGGACCCGCCCGGTCGATCGTGACTACAATCAACATGTACGGGAGCTCTGTGATAAGTATAGTACTCTACTCGTTTTTGACGAAGTCGTCACTGCATTTCGTCTAGGAATGGGAGGAGCACAGGGATATTTTGGAATTAAGCCCGATATAACAGTTTTTGGAAAAATTGTTGCGGGGGGATATCCTGGAGCTGGCGGAATTGGCGGAAGACGGGATTTGATGAGTTATTTGGCTGCTGGAGTTGAAAGTGGAAAAAAACGGGCTTATGTGGGAGGGACACTTTCAGCCAACCCGATGAGTGCTGCGGCCGGATTCTTCACAATTCAGGAGATTGCAAGGACCAACGCTGCAGTAAAGGCAGGCGAGGCGGGAGACCGATTAACTCATGGATTGCAACAGATTATTGAGCAAAATAATTTACCCTTTGTCGCTTATAACCAAGGATCAATTTGCCATTTGGAATCAGTGGGAGCCATGCTTATGAAATTGAATTATTTGAAGATTGTTAAAATCTTGAAAGAGATTAAAGCACGTAAATTCGCGATGGAAGAGTTTGGGGCCGCATTTATGGCGGAAGGGATGGTTACGTTAGCTGGAAGCCGGTTGTATACCAGCTTGGCAGATACTGACCAAATAATTGATGATGCCCTAACTCGCTTTGAAAGGGTTTTTCAGAACATTCAAAAACCGAATTGAATGTTTAATTCAATATTTCATATTTCTCCGAAATTCCGCTTTTTTCATAAATGTGTAGAGTTTAGTCAGTATAGGCTTTGGCCTTACTATCGTTTATTTATATAATATTATATTTTAAGATACTGCATATGTACCAAAATAATATTAATAGGAAAAAAAATCTCTCATCCCTTAGCTCTACAGCCCAATATGTAGGGTTAAACATTGGCTCCATCTCGGTTAATGTAGTTTGGACTGAGCAAGACGGGAATTTTAGAACTGAAAAACGAAATCATTTAGGCAATCCACAAGGTGTACTGGCAAAAATATTACATGACAACAATTTAGATACAAAATCCATGCCAATTTTCTACGATGTATGTGGAACCTTTGGGTCCAAATCGGAAATTGTTGCCATAGAGCGTGCACTTCAAGAAGTAGGCGAAAATTACGAAGCAGTACTCTCCTTAGGTGGGGAATCCTTTGTATTGTATGTTATTGATAAACAAAAGCACATCATAAATATTCTCTCCCAAGATAAATGTGCCGCTGGCAGCGGTGAATTCTTTCTCCAACAAATCGAACGGCTCGATATTTCGCTGGAGGATGCAATAGATTTAGCGGAGAAGGGAAATTCCATCCAAATTGCATCACGGTGTTCGGTTCACTGCAAATCTGACATTACTCATAAATTAAACCGAGGTGAAGCCTCATTAGAAGATATTCTTACATCCCTGATAGTAAATATGGCTAATAAAGGAGTTAGTCTTATAAAACAATCCCAAGTTAATCCATCTTCAATTTTACTAATCGGAGGATTGACCTTAAACCGAGTAGTACCACAAAAGCTCAAAAATGCATTACCCGGCGTTAAAGTTAGTTTACATCCCTTTAGTCATGTATTTGAGGCCTTTGGAAGCGCCCTATTGGCAAGGGATTCTCCTGAACACCGTACTCCCCAAATATCAATGCAGCAAACATTTACCACTCTCCCTAATTTAAAACAATTCGAATCCCTCGTGAATATTATGCCAGATATAAGCACTCAGTCGGGGGAAATTGATTCTACTTTATCATATATTCTTGGGGTTGATGTTGGATCCACTACCACGAAAGCAGTCTTGGTTCACCCCGATACACACGAAATCTTGGCATCCCACTACGGACGAACCACTGGAAATCCCATTGAGGCAACCCGAACGTGTCTATCCAAGATAATCGAGCACGTTGGATCTGTGAAAGTACACTTGGTAGGGGTTACAGGCTCAGGACGACAAATGGTTGGGGCTTACCTCGGTACGTCGGCGGTATTTAACGAAATTTCTGCCCATTCCCAAGGCGCGGCTTATTTTGATCCGGAGGTCGATACTATATTTGAAATCGGGGGTCAGGATGCGAAGTATATGTTTTTGGATAATGGTGTACCCATCGATTATGCTATGAACGCATCGTGTTCGGCGGGTACAGGTTCATTTTTAGAAGAAAGCGCCAAATGCGATTTGGGAATTACAGTATACGATATCGCAGATGTGGCACTCAATGCCCCACAAGGAGTTCGATTTAAAGCCGATTGTGCTGCCTTCATTAACTCGGACATTAGAACTGCTCTTCAAGAAGGGTATTCCAAACCAGAAATTGTTGGAGGATTAGTCTACTCCATTGTTAATAATTATCTCAATAAAGTCAAGGGATCCCGCCCCATAGGTAAAAAAATCTTCTTTCAGGGAGGAGTGGCAAAAAACCACGCAGTGGGGTATGCTTTTGCTCAAGCAACCGGAAGAGAAATCATCATACCACCATTTCCTGAATTGATGGGCGCTTTTGGTATTGCCCTCATCACCCAAGTCAAACTCAACCAGAAAGAAATTACTACAATGCCCGAATCAACATCATTGGAAAAATTAATTGCTCCTGTGTTAAAACATGTGGGTCACTTTACCTGTAAATCCTGCCAAAATTTTTGCTATCCTTTTCCACACGATGATATAATGCTTTGATATGCGATTGTTGCAGGAAGCGCAATACCTTTTTCTTAAGTTGGCCGCTTCCTTTGCCAGGGATAATTTCAATGAGAGAAATCTTCTTTTTTACCGCCTCATCAATGATTCGATTGAGTTCTTCGTCAATAGTTCTACCTTTGTTGAAAATGTCGTGTAGGTCCAATTTCAGCTTTGCCATATTATACGGCTCCTTTTTGCATGGAGAGCATTTCTAGCTTGTTTTTGATCTTATTTTTATTAATAATATCATTAAATTTAT
>JABCSI010000139.1 GCA_018238965.1 Promethearchaeota archaeon | reverse complement strand
TTAAATCTGGATGGGATACAGTGCTTCCTTCGGCATCAATTAAGAAGGCATATCCCGTTTCTAAAATATCTGTATCCAATATATTTTCTTGGATGGATTGTATGGTTAAATCACAAGCAACAACTCCAATCAAAGTTCCATTTGAGAAATGAACCGGTTTGGCTATTGTGATCATCAACCCCAACCCCTGGGCGTCCATATATGGTTCAGTATATACAGTTTTGTTTTCGCTTACAGCTAGGCGATACCATGGTCTTCCCGTTGCATCATATGATTCATTCTCCCATTGATTATAGGGAAAACATCGAAACATACTCTGTTCTTCAAAACCCATATATATCCATGCATATTCGGGCGAATTTGATTTTAATTGCCTAAACATTACATCCAAATGGGCAGATTTGTCCCGAAAATATGTAGCTTCAGAAGTCAAACTACTCGTGTTTGGAAGGAAATACATAGACATGTCAAAAGATATTCGCGTTCCATATTCTGTGCTATCTTCGTATTCAAAACCGATGGGAAATTCTGTGTGGTAATAGGATGGAATATAATTTACATCTATGCGCTCATTGAAAATATCTTCGGCGAATTGGGCAATTGTGTTGATATCGTTTCCTTTTTTCGTGAAGACTTCATCTATATATGCACTTTTTGTTCGAGTTATTTCAGTCATAGATCGATACTCTTCACTTTCAAGGGCATCTCCACTGATTTCTGCAACATTTTTCCCTAGGACACCCATATTTCCCGCAGAAACTGCCACAATAATTACAATTGGAACAATTAAAAACAGGATAAATGCAACTGTGATTTTATTTTTAATACCAAAAAGTCGTTGGCTTTTATTTTCATCGCTTGACATATTATGATTTATTGAAGAAAATAGGTTAATAAGATTTTCGTGTTGGTTTTAAAGGTATCCATTGGGGGAACAAAAATTAGGAGCTAAGGTGCTTGCGAAATAAATCGATAGATCGTTGAAACGATTATAGGTTTGTTCATTATGTATAAGGCTATGATCCTTAAAATTACAGAACCCTCTGCACATGCAACACAAGTTGTCAGTCTCGAGCCCCAATCGAAAGAATCCACCAAATAGGAAATAAGAAACAAAATCTTATCGAAAGAATAGAAGAAGGCAAAGAAAAAGAAAAAATAGCCAAAAACAATAACTTGTTCGTACCCAAAATATTATTGTAAATTTACAAAAGTTTTGATTTTATGAAAGATTTTGGGATAGGGGATTGATTCTCCTCTTGCAGAAGTAGCTTTTTGGACCCAACTCGTCAATCGGTTGAATATTTCGTATTTTTGTACACCTGATTGTACCAGTTGTCTATATCGCATAGATACTTCTTCAAGGGAAAGGGTTGAAAACCCTAATTTGAAATCTTCCATCTTTCCATTTTGGTTTTTATCAATTTTTGGTTGTTGTTTTTTATATTCTGGTTTTGAAATTGGGGCTCGATTGATGGGCCTCTGGGAATTTGAAGTCTCCTGTATAACCCGCCCTGTCACTACATAAGCAATCATGTCAGGAATCCGCAACATAAGCGTGTTTGCGTAAAACTGTATGTTCTGCTGAATCATTCTGAGGGTTATATTTGAATCCAATAATGGGAGGCGTTCCAAGAACATAACCACTACGTCTTGCATGGCTTTATTTAATTTTGCCTCCGCGGATAAATATGGATAGGCGTTCACCCGTCCTACAAACATCTGATGTGCCAGCGATGCAATTTGTGCATTAATTTGACCCGATTGTAACCAATTTGGTAGATACTTGTTCCCATATCCTCTGGAATTTGATGAAAAACCATAATTTGGTGAGCTCGAATACCTTGGTTGGGAATATGCATTCGTCGTCCTTCGGACAGGAGTTGGGTGGTAAACTGGTTTCGCTTTTGGTGGCAGCAAACTTCCCCAAATTTCTTGAGCATATGGGTTTATTGCAAGTGCTACACGATAACATAGTTTTTCTTTTTCTTTTTCATTCTTTAATCCATATATTGAGCCAAGATCGAGCCAGTCTTGGAGTACAAGTGGGTCCAAAGCGATATTCTCCCCAATTAATTCCAACATAGATTTATCGTCTTTGGATTGTTGGAATTGCTTACGTTGGGTTAGGGAAATTTCAAAATTTTTAAGATATGCATCAGAAATTGTGGGATTCTCCTGAATCACTTTTTCCATTAACTCACCCAATGTATCAATATTGTGGTATTTCTCAAGTAAGATTTCCTTAAAGAAATCATCATTCAAAGATAGTTGAGAATTCCAAGCGAGAACCATAAGATGGGAGTAATTTATCCCCTTTTTGTGATCTTGGGAGTGGATTAATGAATACAGAGAAACATACTTGTTTTCACTCCAATAATTTTCCAATTTTTTCACAAAATCCGAATAATCTTTTACATATTTCCCAGTCTCAATGTGTGATGAAAGTATGAAATTCGGTTTTTGGGTTAGAACTTCCAAATAACGAGATTTCTCTGAATATATTTCTTCTTCTTCTACTTGGAATAATTCATATTTCGCTTTTGCTATGCCAATAACGGTCCGTAAATTGGAAATACTGAAGGGTAAATAGTGTTTATTAAAAAGTTGCAATTCATTTGTGAGAGTATTAGCAAATGGGGCAGCCATCACCAATAGAGGATCATTTCGGGTGAATATATTGGGATCATTGAAATGGGAATTATACCATACCCACTTCGAATCACGACAAGATTCGATTGAAGGTGGGTAAAATTTATTCAAAAGCGTGCAATTTTGAATTACGTAGCCATCTAATAAAATTGAAGGGTCATCAAGGGCATAAGCTGATTTCAATCGTTTAATCTGGGATTGAAGATGGGATGAATTTGAAGATCGACGGATCTGATATAGTGCATCATTGATTGTTTTTATCTTCTTTTGTAAATCAAATTCTCTTTGTTTAGCTTCGCGCCGATCTTGATGGATATATTTACCTTTTTTACTCCAATAGATGCTCGCGATAGAAACAAAACCTGCTAGAATTCCAAACCATATAATTGCACGTGTTGTTGGATTGTTTGTTTTATTACACGGATCTGTTTTCTTTTCAACTTCGATCCCATCTGAAAAACCATCGCCGTCAGTGTCTGATAATAATATATTGGTTCCAAATTCTATTTCTAATTGATTAATTAATCCATCATTATCAACATCCTCTTCCCCATCTAAAATACCATCACTATCAGAATCGACGAGTCTGGGATCATAATTCATAATAACTTCCAACATATCAGGGATCCCATCTGAATCATAATCTGGAAAATTACCAGAGATTCCCGCAGCAATTTCAGAAATTATCATTTCAGAGTTTAAAGGAATTGATATTAAATCAGAATCTGATTCATGATTATGTTCAACTAGCCAATTTACAAATATATAATCAATTTCTGAATTTGGAATTACTGAGTTTATATCGAGTATAACATCTGTAAATTGAAATTGGGAATTGAATTGGGGATCATCAACAGAAATCGTCTCAAAAGATTGAGATTCAAAATCATAATAGGTTAATTCCATAGAGAAAGTTCCAAGTCCAACGTAGTTTCCCGAACATAAGATCTGCTGATTCATTGGGTCGAAAGATATATCAATGATCTCTATCGAAGGTGAGAAAGAAACTTCTCCACTAATTCCATCAAATTTTTGAGGATGATAGGCATAACCCATTTGATCAGACCAACTGACTACCTTAGAGTAACACTCCTCAAACACCTCCTCAAAGGAAATGATTCCATCTTGATTGCTATCTGAAGTAGAATTCCATGACTCGATAAATTTGTTTGTGAAGATACCATTTTCCAAATTTGGATCTTCCATGCTGTATTCTGTTGCCTCGGAGGCACAAAGCACAAGACGATTTAAACCTACCAGATCACTACCAACTCCACCGGAATGACATGTATCAAAAATGCAAATCTGAGTGCCTCCCACATCATCTAGAGTTTCTTTTAATTCGCTCCCAGTTAACATTATATCCTCAGATGAGTATGGATAAAGACCAAAAGGGTCAGTGTATGAGATTATTTCGTATTTATCGATGGCGAAGCCCCAGTCGGTATAAGAATAATCAGTATATAATTCAATATAGATATTATCACTCATTACCCAAGAAGACCACACATCTGAATAAGATCCTGTGATTATATCATAACAATATTCGGTCATGTAACCGTCGCCTACAAAAATTCCATCATAACCATATTCAGTATCAATTCGGGTAAAATGGACACGAATTGCCGCAGCGCCAGGGTGATTGATATACCAATATCGATCATAATCATTTGGGTAAGGGTGGGGAGAACTAATCGAATGTGGATAACTCAAGGGATCGGTTATTGATGCAGTTCCATGGCCTGAATAATAGAAGAG
Organism: Promethearchaeota archaeon; assembly: GCA_018238965.1. Lineage (GTDB taxonomy): Archaea > Asgardarchaeota > Lokiarchaeia > Sigyniarchaeales > Promethearchaeaceae > Harpocratesius. Next base: position 5,652 of record JABCSI010000139.1, on the reverse strand, counting down.
AAAATAATCATTTTCATCTACGATATTTGCATAAGTACTCAGTGTACTCAGAATATTTGCTTCTGTTGCTTCCGAATCACTGAGAATTTGTATATTTTGGGTAGGTATATCGAACTCTGATTGTAGAAAAATGTTCATATCTACTACATCGTCCATTGTATATTGCAAATCCATATCTGTTCCCGGATAATTTTCTACACCCACGAGAAGTGCGTATGCTTCGCGAGAATTTGAAGATTGGGTTTTCGGGGAAGAAATCGAAACGTTGGTTTTGAGGTTATTGTTCAAAGTTTCAACGTTTATTTTGTTTTCAATAGATGAATTCCCTGATATGTTTCCTTGAGTCAAAAAAATTATCAAGAAAATAGTTAATACTGTTGATTTTCTATTTATTTTCATATGCCATCACAATTATTGTCTTTAGATTTTATGTCAACATTGAAGTTTAAAAATGTATCTCGTTTTTTCGATTTTGGTAGCAATGCAGCATATTGCACATCTTCTTGAAACATCACTAGGAAATCATCAAAGTCTTGCTTTAATTAGGTATTCAATAAGAAAATAAGGTATGTGCAAAATTATTGGCCAAGATAAGCAATCATTGATAAGCCAATAAAGCTACGGTACATTTCGATTTTCATATTTTTCGATAACTTTAAATACTTTTACACTTATATTAACTTAAAGTTGTCAATAAATATTTGACACATAAAAATTAATGAAAAATTGTAAAGGAGAACGCACCTATGTCAACCGAAACTGCAACCCAAACTAATGAATCAGTGAGAAAACGATACCAAATTACACCTAAGTACGGTGTATACACCGAAGATGATAAAGTGATACTACAAATTGCTATTCCTGGAGTTCAGAAGGAGCAAATTCAGATGAAGGCATTGAAGGATTTCTTCACCTTGCGTGCTGAACGCGGCGAAGATTCCATCTATGTGTTGGATTTAGACTTTGGAGTCAAGATCGAACCAGAAAAGACCACCTCAACTTATGAAGAAGGACTTTTACGTTTGGAATTCCTCCGATATAAGCCGTTGGACCACGCTTATGTGGTTCCCATCCAATAATCCGACCCTCTGGTCATTTTTTCCAAATTTTCAAGTAAAATCTATCCCTATAATTAAAAAAATTAAAAACAAGTGAAAAATCATGGCACTAGTAGAAAACAAACAATCCGAAGCTATGCAAGAACAAGCCGAACAAAAAGATAACGAAATATATTACCGGGTTTACCCAGATATGCGCCGACGTATGAATTACAAAGATAAAACCATACATTTTGATGTCTCAATGCCCGGCGTTAAGAAGGAAAACATCGAACTTAAGGCTCTCCCGACTTGGTTCCATATAATAGGAAGCAAGGGACACATGCAATATTCCGCCAATCAATCCTTTGGCTTTGAAATCGTTCCTGAGAAGACCGAAGCCAAATATGACCAAGGATTGCTCCATATAACGGCCCATATTAGGGATCCATTAGACGACGCCAAAGAAATCGAAATTTAGTCATCATTTTTTTCGGCATCTTATAATTGAAGAAGCCAAATTTTTCCATTATCCAATATCCCGAACTCTGCAAACATAAACAGGTGAAAAATCAATGGCAATTGTAAATAAAGATCAAGAAATCCAAGCAAAAAACGAACAAGCCGATATTTCCGAAGAACCCAAACTGAGATATAAAATTAGACCCAAGCGCTACTTCAACTACGATTGTGCTGCCCATACTTGGGAATTAGAATTACATCTACCTGGTGTTGCCAAAGATAAGGTAACATTCAAGGTTATGAAGGATTCCTATTCTCTGGAAGCAACTAAGGATCAAGCCCTCTATACAACGAGGGAGTATTTGCCCTTTGAAATTGATATGGACAGTGTAAACGCGAAATATGCTGATGGACTGCTCTCAATTTCTGGAAATATCAAAGATCCCTTAGCGGATGCAGTTGAAATCAAGTTAAACTAATCCAAAGATCGAGTTTTTCAATCTTTTTTGTCTCTATATTTTTCAAACTGTTATTCCGGAGTAATTCAGCAGTAACTCATCGAATTAAGATAAAAAGAAATTAAAAATAAGCATCTTTTACTAAATTCATGGATAATAGTATTTTTAAAATGCTTTGGTGGATAGTTTCTAATCGAATTCGCTATCCCAGATTAAAAAAGCGGAGCATGTATCTCTCGGAGCCCAATCTCATCTATGGATTAACAGATCACCCGTTAGATGTCAACGGATCCTCAATTTTCGAAATATTCACGGTGATTCGGAAATTTTTGGCGCGAACGCCGATATCCATTCTCCGGATTAATTTGAAAGACCAGCAGGAGAATCGGTTTAGGTTCGTTGCAAAGGGGTTTGATATCCTCCATAAACGGAATATAAACATCGACCATGTGGAATATTTTACAGACATTACAGATCCTAAAGTCAAATTTACCGAGTGCACATTGCAACTCGATTTTCTGAATGAAACCACATATCGACTTCGTTTGTCCATGGGTACCGAAATATCTGAGCACAAGACACCAATGGTATATGCCGATATCTCTGAGAAAAACTTGAAAACTGAATTAGAAGAAACCGAAGAGAAGTATATAATCTCCACCTCTGCTTTACAAGTTCATATATTCAAGAATGACTTTCGGATTCAAATTAGGGATTCCCAGAACCATATAATCACTGAGTCAGGGAGTAGAACACATAATGAATTTTATACTGCTACGGATGCTTTTCCACTGGGATTTGTAAAGAATCGCAAGCCAAAACGAATGTATTCCGTTGAAAACTTCAATATATATCCCGATGAGTCCATCTTTGGCTTAGGAGAAAAATTTGGGCCCCTCAACCGAGTCGGACAAACCATTTCTTTGTGGAATATTGAGGGGATTGGTAATACATCCGGACGTGCCTATAAACATATTCCTTTCTATTTGAGTTCTCGGGGATACGGCGTGTTCTTCAACCATTTTAACCCTATGACATTTTGGGTTGGCACGCGCGAACTCTCCAAAATCGAGGTGGCTATCGAAAATACCAAAAATGCCCTCTTGGATTATTACTTTTTCTACGGTCCCACACCAAAGAATGTACTTACAAATTACTCTGCCCTTACCGGTCGTTCCCCTGTTCCTCCCCGTTGGTCCTATGGAGTGTGGATGTCACGCTTGAGCTACAATTCGCAGCAGGAGGTGCTTGAGGTTGCCAATAAAATCCGCGCCGAAAAGTTTCCGTGCGACGTCATTCATATCGATACTAACTGGTTTGAAGAATTCTGGGGCTGCGATTGGAAATTTGATCCCAAACGATTTCCCGATCCCGAAAGCATGTTTCGACAATGCGCAGATCTGGGCTTCAAGATCAGTTTATGGCAAGCACCCTATGTAAAGGACTCTCTGCCATTATACAAAGAGGGAAAAAACCAAAAAGTATTTGCCAAGAACCATGGCCCCTTCATGTTTCTCAACTTCGGTCCTCACCATGTTATTGACTTTTCTAATCCTAAAGCAACCCTGTGGTATCAAGAAAAACTCTCTAATCTCTTTAAGCAAGGTGCCAAAGTCATAAAAGTTGATTTTGGGGAACAAATAGAACCTCATCAAGAATTTCAACATTATACTGGGCGGGAAATGCACAATCTTTTTCCACTACTGTATAACCAAGCTGCCTTTGAGGTGACGGAAAAAGAATTGGGAAAGGGCAATGCTCTTATATGGGCCCGGAGTGCCTATGCCGGATCCCAACGGTATCCTGTTCATTGGTCGGGCGATAATTCTTCAACATTCCCGAATATGCTATGTTCGCTGAGGGGCGGATTGAGTTTGGGTTTGGCCAGTTTCACATTTTGGAGTCAAGATGTGGGAGGTTTTGTTGGAATTCCGGATGATTTACTCTATGTACGCTGGGTAGCTCTTTCGATCTTTCAATCTCACTTTCGATTTCACGGTTGCGCTCCAAAATTTCGAGAACCGTGGAATTTTTCCCCTGAGGCTCAGGAGATCGTACGCGGTTTATTGGAATTTCGTTATCAGCTCGTTCCATATCTTTATTCCGAATCCATTCAAGCCGTAAAGCGGGGATTACCCTTAATATCTCCCCTATTTCTCGAATTTCCTGACGATCCGATGTGCTATCATATTGAGGATCAATTCCTATCTGGAAGAAACCTCTTAGTCGCCCCTATATTAACAGAAGAGAGTTCCCGTCGAATTTATATTCCTTCCGGTCAGTGGTATGATTACTGGTCTGGTGAACTACATACAGGGCCTCGATGGTTGACCGTAGAAGACATTCCCTTGGATCAAATTCCCTTATTTGTAAGAAGTGGGTCTATTTTACCCTTAGGGGAGAAATGTCAATATATTTCAGAAAATCTTCCCACTAAGTTAATTGTACTCGCGTATCCTGATAGTGAGGGTGTTGTATCCTATATTTTAAGGGATGAAATTGGGAGTATCCAATTTACAGGAACTTTAGAAGCGGAAATTCTTCAATTCTCAATCTCCTTAGATCCTTCAGATAGGGATGCTCCCCACATTGAAATCAAAACGCCTCCGGGATTATCATATCACAATTAAAAAAAAATCAAATATCTCGGAATTTTTTTCATATATTCTTTGTAACCCTCCCCATATTGCGCAATACATGCTTCTTCTTCAGCCAATACACTAATATGCTTAATTATTTTGCCAATTAATAAAATAAGAAGAGCAACTAAAGAACCAACACATGAACAAATTCCCAAAAACGAAAGGAAAATTGAAATATCTTGGGGATGCCTGGAAATTTTGTACATTCCAGTTGTAACTGGCTCATTTATTGGAGTGTTGATATAACTTGCTAGTGCATAAATTAAGCCAGAGATTCCAATAACGAAGAATACCAATCCAATATAGAATTCCGGTGAGTTTAGTGAAAGGGGAGTAAAAAAGATAAGGATGAGTAAGGTTAAGGCGAAGGATTTTGAAATAATGAGATATCTCTTTTGCTTAGTTGAAAAATGGGATCGATCCACTAATCGATTTCGAATTTCGGGCGAGACTAAACACAAAGTAAGCAGAGGAATGGCCCATTCAATGAAAAGCAAAATCCATCCTCCATAGATTGACAGCTCAAATTTGGGAAAAAATTCCATAATTCAATATAGTCAATCTAATTTCCAAATATAAATATTTCCTAATAATCCCTAAAAATCCCGGAGAGCTGAACGAGGAATTGGAAAAAAGAAAAAGTATCAATAAATTTTATCGATAGGCATCAAAACGGGGATTTGGATCAAGCTTCCTGAGCATATCCTGTAATCCTGGTTCCACACCTTGCATGAGCAGATATCCCTTGTTTGGTTCGCGGGTAGTAATTTCTCCCCTAAGATTGGTTGTCATGATTTTCCGTACTTCTTCGTAGTTTCTCGTTTGCCCGAGTGTCCAGATTAATTTTGCGTAAGCGGTAGATGGGAGCATATTCGCACCTTCAATTACTCCTCTTGCCAACATATCGCGCCCTGTTTCGTAAACACGGAGATTTGTAAATCCAAACAAAGGTTCAACAGTGATAACTGTGGGTATTTCTTCTTGTTGTGCCCGTTCTAGGGCGTCAAAAAGGTAAGAGCTCACATGCCCAAGACCGGTTCCGATAATGACCAT
>JABCSI010000361.1 GCA_018238965.1 Promethearchaeota archaeon | reverse complement strand
CCCCCCTCCTACGGGACCGCTAGCAGTAGCAGATTTTCAATACAATCGAAGATCCCGGCCAAGAATGGAGAGAGGGTGAGATAAAGTCCAATGAGTTGGGTTTTTCCAGATAACTGTCGAGAAGTGGCTAATTTGAGTGATTAAAATCGTCATGAACTTCAAAAAATTTAAACCAAATTATTAAATTTCATAATTCAAATATTAATATCTATAATTTGAATACTAAATTTCATAATTCAAATATTAACATCTATAATTTGAATACTAAATTGCATAATCAAATAACTCAAATTCATCACTAAATTACAAAAATGCAAATTGTTATATATTATTGATATATTATCCATAGTTATGAGTTCTGTAAAAGAAGTTAGCGATCTTGAGGACTATTTGAAACCAACTAAAATGTGCGATTCTAATACTCCAGACATTATATCTAAAGCCGGAAATTTAACAAAAATGGCTCTTACCGATAAAGAGAAAGCCATGGCAATATTTGATTATGTTCGTGATGAGATTGATTTCATCATGGACCCGTATTTTCAAACTGCTTCCAATACATTGAAAAAAGGGATTGGATTTTGTGTTGGAAAATCGAATTTACAGATCGCAATGTTAAGGGCAATCAAAATTCCTGCCAGATATCACATTGTCCATCTGGACAAAGAATGCTTGGACCCTTTTCTTCTGGCCTGGGTTAGTAAGCAATTTCCCCCGATTATTGATCACCATCCAATTTGTGAATGTTACCTCAATGGAAAATGGGTTGCATGCGATACTACTTTTGATAAAGCCTTCATTGAAGGGGCTAAAAAGCAAGGATACCTAGACCCAGAGCTGTTTTCTCAGCTGGATTGGGATGGAGAAAATGACCTTAATATATTCAAACAATGGAGTGTTGCAGAGGTTGGTTATTTTGCAAATTTGGATGAATTCTGGCAAGATACAATCAAACGTTGTTATTCTCCAAAGTTTATGATCAAATTCGCGCTGTTTTTTGCCAATAAACATCTGAGATCAATACGAAACCATTAGATATCAGCATCCAAGTGAAGAAAACAGAAAATCATGCCGTTATCTCTGAACAAGATTTAAATATTTCATTGGGATATTAACTAAGATTCTCTTTTTCTCTAATTTTTTTTCGCTATTCTTCTCCCAATTATTACAATTTGTGTTAATATTATTCCGTTGTTTTTTACTTATTTGCTGGATTTTTTTCTGAAAGTGTATAAAAAGTAAATGGAATCGATAGATTATTTAACAGATTGATGCATCTTTCGTAAGATTGTCATATTATCGCCCTTCCCATAATTTTAAGAAGGTTGGCCCATTCCTAAGGGTAGGTAGAAAGTAATGTACATTCGGGATATCTATGAGGAAAAACGAAAGCAGAATCGCCCCGTGATCTCCTTTGAGATTTTTCCTCCAAAAAAAATTTTTCCACTAACCCAACTTCTTGAGACCATCGAAACTCTCACTAAACTTAAACCTGATTATATCAGTGTAACTTATGGTGCGGGCGGTGCAACGAAGGATAGGACAATTGAAATCGCCTCCATCATAAAGAATAATTTTGGTATCGAACCCTTGGCCCACTTGACATGTATAAGCAGTACTAAGGATCAAATTCAGCAGATAACCAAAGAATTGGAAAAACATTCCATCCAAAATATATTGGCCCTGCGCGGAGATAAACCGAACGACCCAAATTTTGTCTTTCCCACACCATTGCATTATGAATTTGCCAGTGATTTGATTGAGGAATTAAATACACGGGGGGATTACAGTATAGGTGCTGCTTTTTACCCCGAAGGGCATGTGGAATCACCAAGTAAAGAAATAGATCTTCAAAATGTCAAATACAAGGTAAACCAGGGTGTGGATTTCCTCATTTCCCAGATGTTTTTCCAGAATACATATCTTACCGAAAGTATCCAAAACCTGCATAGTCTGGGGGTTAACGTGCCTTTTTCGGCCGGAATCATGCCGATTACCAATCCCAAGCAAATATCACGTATAGCCGATATGTGTGGCTGTTCTTTCCCTCCTGAATTTTCCAATCTATTGGATTCTTCAGAAAAATCACCTCTTGAACTTAGGGAGGCTGGTATTCAATATGCCGTGTCCCAAATTCGTGATTTGATCGAAGGTGGAATTGAAGGGATCCATATATATACGATGAACAAACCCGAAATTGCAAGCAAAATTCGTGATTCGATTACGGATTTGTTGTAAGGGGGGGAATTGAGCCCGATGGTGACTCCGAAAGATTTCAAAGATGATGTACTGCGCTATTTAGGGGCAGATCCATCCAAAAAAGCATCGGATAATTCGATGGAAAAATCAATGGATAAATCTATTGATGATTTAATTGATGAAGTCATCGTAGAGGTAATGGCTCTGTCACGGCCGCATCATCTTATCGCCACGTTTCCCATTGAAATAAATCAAGATCAGTCCGAGGTTCATCTTCTGCAATCAAATTTGCGATTCACTTCCTCTGATTTGGCCCATCTGTTGCAACAAAGTAATCAATGCGGAATCATCATCGTTACTCTGGGGGTGGCAGTGGATCAGCGCATTAAGTTTTATGGGAAAACCGATTTAACCAAGAGCGTGATATTTGACGCAGCCGCCAGTGCTTATATCGAAGCCTATTGTGATGAGGTTCAGAACGAGTTTGGGCAAGAATATAGGGAACGGGGATTAAGCTTCACATTTAGGTATGCACCCGGATACGGGGATCTCGGTTTGGAAGTCCAACCCCTAATATTAGAATTATTGCAAGCGCCTGTCAAGATCGGCGTTTCTGCTTCAAATTTTTTTACACTCTATCCACGTAAATCCATAACCGGCATTTTTGGCATAATATCAACCAATCTTGCCGAAACGGAGATTGAACTTCAAGGCAGACCTAAAAAAGTGGATCATCCGTTATGCAAAAATTGTAAGAATTATAGAAATTGTATCTATTTA
>JABCSI010000360.1 GCA_018238965.1 Promethearchaeota archaeon | reverse complement strand
ATGGCGGATATGTAGATAATTATTACGAGTTGCGAGATGGAAGGTACAATATCCAATGTTTTCAGAGCACCAATTGCCGATTCTGGGAGGACGGGCAAGTAAAAAGCTTTAAACATTTTCGGCCAGTAGAGCTGATATTGAGCCCAAAGGAGCACGCCTGATGTCGGTAGGAATAGCGATAGAAACCATATATCGCATGATTCTGGTAGAGAAGGCGCCTGTGAAAGTATATCAATCCACGGTTCAGCCTGGTTTCTATAGGGTTAAGTGGGATCAGAGCTATGTAAAGCTTGGCGGTTGGATAGCGGTTTATCTTGCGCCAGAAGGATCAGTGTGGGATTATAACACAGCAGACGATTGGGAGTTGGTAGAATGATGAATATAACCACAGAGATACTGTATAGGGTGATGTTGAAACTTAAGGGCAGAATAACAGCAGTGCAAAGAATGGACAACCAAAGATATGTGATTTATTATACATATAAATCTTCTTTAGGATGCATTTGGTGTGGAAGAGTTCTTTCTTCTCCAAGCAACTTTTTTGTACATAATACAAACAAAATAGATTTGGATCCTAAAATTGTGGGAAAAAACGGATCAAAACCGAATTACGATATTAAATACTTTTGTTGGAAAAGCCCCCAAAATTAACCTTAGATGATTTATAGAGATGATCTCACAAAGATAAATTCCCACATTTGCCTCTCCGAATGCACTTTTGATTTTAAATAGAATTGTTTCTCATAAGTATCATGAGTCTCGCTTCCGATCGTGGGATCCGTAATCTGTTCGTGGGGAGCCGTGGAACCTGTTCAGGGTGTCACCGCGAATTTTCGCTGGAAGAACTCTCCCGTCATGACATGGAGCTGTTTCCGAGTCGCACATTCAATGTGCCGAACCTTTGTGATGAATGCTTCGATAAAATAGAATCGACAAAACCTATATTTTCGATGGAATAATCTAAATTTTTTATTTTTCTTTTCCCTTTTCCCTTTTTTATTAAACTCCACTCAGTAGTATTCTGTGCAATATTCAACCATGAACCATGAATACAATCCGAAGTATCGACCTATTTGCAATTCAGGATGACGATCTTGGGTCGGGTGCTCCAGGGGGGCGACTTTATATGTCTTATGGAAGAAAAAAAAATTAAACAACGGAAAATTCTTGCACATATATCATTCGGGGATAGTGATAATAGTTTTGAACTTCAGTTGTAAGGGATGTGATTGAAACGGGATTATTGCTCACAGATTTCCAGAAAACTGAAATCGAATATTCTTCCGCTGAAATAACCCCCGTATCAAAAGTCAGATGAATATTATGACTTTGATCCACGAAGGATGCGAGATTGGAGCTGATATAGTAATAAATAAAAGCTGTAGTATTCCCGATTCCGGAAACTGCCAAAGTCACATTATATCCCGTGAATCCCGTAAAGGACGAGTCCATTCTTAAAAAGAGAAGACCTTCAAAAAACACAATTAACCTAGAATTCCCCTGCGTTGTGATATTTAATTCCATTCCAGGCATTTGTATATAGGTTAAATTAAAATCATTGATATAATCAACTGTGTTAACTTCTAGAGATTTTGTTTGCACTAAATTTCCAGTATTTTCATCGATATACTCCGTAAGATCGGCATTTACATTTGGATATAGGATCGGCATTCCAAAATACACCCCGGCCCCGGAAATGATAAGTGTGATAAAAACCGATGCCAGAATTGTTCCCAGTTAATTATTATTTTTCCCCATAGATACCACCTAATATAACCAATAATTATTACATTTTTGTTGATATAAAAGTTTCCATAATTACAAGCCTCGAAATACAGTGAAATACTACCCAATTGAACACATAGGGAGTTATATTATAGATATTCAAAGAAAAATATCAATCCACAATACGAATTCGGTACATAGTAGCACAAATCATAACAATTCCCAGCACCACAAACGTTTCTGTGAGCCCAAAATAGGGGATCGTGCGCCCGTATTCAAGCCAGATCTTGCGACCGATGACATAGATTATAATTAATCCGAATATGGTGACAAGCGGATTTCTCGAATTGAAGCCCATGTTAATTCACCTCCGGGGCCATTTCATTTCTTATCGGTTGCAATATACTCGCTTTTTTTAGTAGATATTGGAATTTTGCCAAGGCGGTCTGTTTTGTGAGATAAAAATGGAATTTTATTCTCAAGGTAGCCTCGATATGTTGCACAATCTCCACCCAATGGGGCACTTCCGACTTATCTACAGGGGTTCCATCCAAGAAGCAATGGTATTTATCCAGCATTCCGTTCTTTCGTTGGATCTCATCCAAAAAGAGAGCACGCCTGGGCTTTACTAAGAGTTCATCCAAGGAAAAGAAATCAATTCCTGTCTTTTTACTTTCCAAGATGGAAATGAAACCAATTTTTTGACCCAGGATGGTTGTTGCGGTCCCGTTTTGATTCACAATATTCGTGAATTGCTCAGGCAAAGAATCGGAAACATAGTATTTTGGGATAGGTTGGGGAGGTTTTGATTTGGTGATGGTTGCAACTTCTTGCTTTGGTTTATGTTGTGGAACAATTTTTTCATCATTGGGTTTCAGGAGAAGTGTTTTTTGCTTCACATCTGATTTCTCATTATTATTCTCCTTCTTCGTGGGTTGAAATGCTACAGTGGGACTTGCATTGCATTCTTTCTTCATGCGTTTGGTGCGCGCACGGGCAATATGCCATTTTCGTTCATCAGAGGTGCCCTTGGTAAATAACACTTTTATTTCCCCTGAACTACTCCGTCCCGTTCGACCAGCACGTTGAATCATCCGAATTTCACTGGCAAGGGTGTCATACATTATCACCATTGAGCATTCGGCTATATCCAAGCCCTCCTCCGCTACATTGGTCGCAACTAAGGTGTTGATTTCCCCATTTCGAAATTTACCGAGAATATCCAGTTGTTTTTTCTGAGACATGCCTGAGTCTTGCTTGGATTTTT
>JABCSI010000359.1 GCA_018238965.1 Promethearchaeota archaeon | reverse complement strand
GTGATGAACAGAAAATTAAGATATTTGATAAAATCAGGATACATTTGCTAGCAGAATCTATGATAAAGTTAGGAATGATAAGACAAAAAAGAGAGAAATTGAGTCCAGAAAGCCCCCAACCTTGTTTTACTCTGTGCGGTCAGTTTCTTTTGACCGACAGATAAAATGTAATAGGAAAAAAAGCAAAGGAAAAAAAAGTGAAGTTTATTCGGCGTCCCACTTGCCTTGGGTGCGGAGTTGATCGGTTTCTTTCTTTGCCATATCATGAAGCATTTTGTAATCGGTTTTGGCAACGCGATTTAGGGGGATGCCGCCACCATCCACAATGACAACATGGCTTGGGCGTTTATAAGATGCCATTTCTTTTGCGGCAGTGTGGACATCCTCTACAGTCACTTCAACACCAGGCTTGCGTTCCACATAGCATACGACACCCTCCGAAAAGACCTCATGGGGTGCTCCAACTATCGCTACCGAGAGTATTTTATCTTTCAATTTACTCATTAGAAATTCTTCAATTGCCGGCGGATAGACTTGATAGCCTTTGGGTTTAATCACAAATTTTGCCCGTCCTGCAAAATGTAGACCCAATTCATCATAACTGCCCAAATCTCCGGTATAGAGATGTCCATCCTTTGAAATCGACTTGGCCGTCATTTCAGGATTATTAAGATATCCAGAAAAGTTTTGTGGACCTGAGAAGCATACTTCCCCAACTTCTCCTGGGGCTTTTTCAGGACCCGCCGTGCCGTCGGGATTCATGGGTTCTCGAATTGAAATGGGATAGAGGGGAGAATCATAGCCAACGCTGGCCATAATATCATCTACTGTTCCATCTAAGGGACTGTAGGTTACAAATCCTGCCGTTTCTGTTAAACCTAATCCGGTGCCCGCAAAAGGCGCCATATCTTTCAATTGTTCTAAGAATTTACGGGTAACTGACTGTCCTCCATATAGGGCAAATCGCAAACTCGATAAATCATAATCCTTATAATTGGGAAGCCGCCATTCCATTGCAAACAGTGCCGGAATTTGTCCAAACGTGGTGACATTATACTTTTGAATGGCATCTAGGGAGTGTTCTGGGGTGAAAATATGCAACAGGACCGAAGTGCCTCCACCATAAATTGTGGTTGCCAATTGTTCTGTTGTGCATCCCACATGGCTTGGGGGGAGATTCACTAACATTACATCGTCTCCTCGCATATCAAACCCTACACCAAGATTAATATTTTGAGTTAGTATGGCTTCATGGGAGAGCAAAGCTGGTTTGGGTTTGCCTGTACTTCCCGTCGTAAAGATAATCAAACACGGGTCGGTTTTGACCACTTTCTTTTGCGCTTTCTTGACCTTTCCTAAGATAAGTCCTTGAATTATAAAGATTTTTTTAATATCCGCTGCAAAATCCTTGACCAATTGTGCCCCTTCGATTGCCTTTTCGCCTGTGAATTGAATCCAATGTTTACAATATGCCGAATGGTTTTTCATCATTGCAGCCGCGATTAAGCTAAAATCGGCATTTGGAGTTGGACCCAAGAAGAAATAGGCCTTCGGTTTCATTTGAGAGAAACAATAATCAACTTCGCTCACTTTCAAGCGTGGATCTAAGGGCGCGATGATTGCACCAATTCGGAAACACGCATACATCAAATAGACATGTTCTTTCAATAACACCAGAGTGGTGGCTACAACATCCCCTTTACCAATTCCCATGGAGAGCAATTTTGCTGCAAAGGCCTTTGATTTCGTGGCAAAATCTTTCCAAGTTATTTCCGCTCCAGTGTTATATTCAATAATTGCGAGCGCATCGGACTTTTTTTTTGCCCAGTGATCGACCCAATCAAACATTTTGTCTTTACCACCTTGCATTTCTGCATATCGACGTAAGACTTCGTCATCCATTTCTTTATTTCTCATAATTACCAATTCAAATTCATTCGGCAAGTTTAAAAATATATTCCTTTTTTTTTCCACTGCTTCAGAAAATGAGCAATCAAAATGAATAATAAGGATTTCTTTTTTGTATTATGATAAGTAAAAAAAAGTCCACTCCGAGTTCGGGAAAATGACGCTCTCTTCACCCCCAAACAAATCGTATTCCAAGTATTTTCAGCATTTCATGGCACATGCACATAACCGAGTCAATTTACTGGTGAGTGCTTTTTGGGGATTGTTAGAAGGAGTAATTCTTCAGACGGTAGCAAAATTAGACAAAATCTGGCCACAATCTCATACTCGATTCATGCGATTATTACATGGGCATTTTGGGGGTACGGTTGTTCCGTTTGATCAAAGTTTTGAGGATTCTCCCAAAAATCGGAGTTTTTCAACCCGTACACCCTTCATATCGAGCTCATCTGTCAAGAGAGCATTTGAAAATACCTCCACTGTAAATCTTCATAATTCTCCTTATCAAACGGTTCTCCAAAAGGGGGATATGCTTGATATAATTTACCCACTAAGAGATAATAAGTCAATCGTTCATTAGATTGTTTTTTGTTGATTTTTGGAAAAGATTTTTGTATTTTAACTTCACTTGTTTATAGTGAACTGACTAAACCATAACTAAGCAAACAAAAATCGCAACAAAAGGGTTTACATGAAAGGCAATAACCCAATAAGCCGAAAGTCTTAGTGAGTAAATTATATCATATTCTCCCAACTCAAGAAATTTTGCAATTGATCCTACGAACCAATGCTCGGGCATCTGTTTCTGAGTGTTATTGTAGAGTACAAGCTGGCAAAATGAATAAAGACTGTACTTTACAGGCTCCAATCCGAACTTGTTTAACCCTCACACTTCCCCAATCTTTGGATTCTATCCAACGATCACCACCTTCGAAAATTTTGACACCCCATGAAGAGGAATTGTATAATTTTTTTAAGCGATGCGAAAGAATCGGGTTGGTGCACCAGATTATATGGATGCCTGCACCCGAGTTCACTTATGTTATTTGCAATTGCTGTCCATGTTGCTGTGAAGTGATAAATCCCTACTTAGAGCAACGGC
>JABCSI010000138.1 GCA_018238965.1 Promethearchaeota archaeon | reverse complement strand
GAGTCTATTGAAGTAAATTTCGAATGAATTGGGGGTCCATTGATATAAAATTCCTCAAATTGGGCAAAATCCACTTGGAGATTGATCCATTTCTTTTCCTCCAGTGGATCGAATTTGGTTCCGATTGATCTCCAGATCACCAACACCGAAACCTGATTGCGATATCCCTCAATCCAGACATAGTCATTTCCGTTATTGAAGATGAATTTGTACGATTTCACATAAATTCCAGCCATATAATTAAAGGTTTCTATCAAATCAATTGGGACTTTCTTCCAACGGTGATTTGATTCAATTTGCATCCAATACGAAAGTGGTTGCTCCATTAATGAGAGATTTAAAAAAATTGGACTGTGTTTCGTTTCAAAATCAAGCAAATTGGAAAAAATACAAGAAGTTTTTTCTTGGATTTCATCCGGAAGCTCCACAAACTCGAGATTATTAAGGGAATCCTCAAATTGTTCAAGTCTATGGTATTTCAATATTTGATGGGGGATCCCTCGAATTTGTTGTTTTTCAAAATTGGGTTTGCCTGATTTCCATTTTGGGGAGAAAATTACTTTCTGTAACCGGGGTTTTAATACCGTTTCAAAATGATCTCCCATCTCGATTAGAATAAACTTTCGATTTGATTGTTCCTTTGCATTCAAATCGAGAATAGCATGCCCTGTGGTTCCCGAACCTGCAAAAAAATCCAAAACCCAGGAGTCATCAGTGGTAGCTAAAGCTAAAAACCGCTGAATCAATTCTATCGGTTTTGGATTGGTAAAGGGAGAAGATCCGAAGATTTTTTTTAGATCATTGGTTGCATGGGTTGTGGTGTGCAGATTAGTCCACATGGTGGAGGTGACTCTTCCGCGCTGTTGTGCCTCGCTTAGAAATCGCTTCCGTTGGGGCCCTGCATCTCCCGATTTTCCAAACACAATACGTTTATCCTCTACCAATTTTAAGAAGTTTTTATGGTCATTTTTCCAGCTACATCCTGGATTAGGGCGATAGATCTCTTGAGTAACTGGATTTGTAATTTCATATTGTTGATTGGGGCGCCATCCGCCAACTTGAAAAGGATCTGCCTTCCAGGGTCCCCGAGGATCATCGTCGGGATTGTCAAAACCCTCACCACTTTCAGGTAAACGAAATTGCGTTCGATGCTTGGTATAATAGTCCATGGATTTTGCATGGATTATATTATAGGTATGGGCTTGAGACACAATTGCAGTGTTTGTGATAGATTTTGTAGACTGCCATAGAATGGTTGATAGAAAATTAGATTCCCCGAATATTCGATCCCCTAAATGTCGATAATTATGGGCTTCATGATCATCCAGACTGGTGACTAGGATTCCCCGTGCAGAAAGCAAAGGATGTGCTAGACCGAGGCGAGAATTCATTAAACTCAACCAAGTACTGTGCCGAAAACCATCTTTGTAAAGAAACTCGTCACTACCTGTGTTATAAGGAGGATCTATATAACACAAATCGATCTTTCCTTGGTATTTTTCTTGTAAAAGCCGTAACCCATGATAATTGTCAGATTTGATCAGGATTCCATTGATCATTTCCTCGATTCCAGAGATTGTGCTCAATAGATCCTGTTGGATTAAAAGGGAATAATATTGAGTATCAATGGTTAAACCGGGATAGCGTTCCACTAAATCCTGCACTCGGGGTAAATTCAATGAGATCCAAGATTGTAATTCTGATTCGGGAGAGTCTTGGTCGAGATCTCCATGATAATTCATTTCTTGAAGAAAATCAAATCCAAGATTTTCCTTCCACCACCTTAATTGGCGCTTATTAGAAAAAATTAGGGAATATAATTTTGAAGGAATGTAATCTACGGTGATACAGTAATGGGTATCGACCACAAATTTCGGTTTGTGCCAAATTTTGTACTGGAAATCTTCAAATTGTGCCAATAATTGGATAATTTTTTGGGAATATTGTGATACTAATCGAAAAACGATATTTTGATCTAGGGATAAAAGAGGAGGCAATTCGAGATAATCAAAATGTTCTTCCACAATGAAGGGAGATATTTCACTTTTAATGTAGAATTCCAACTCCCGAAGCAAAAATTCACCTAAATTTTGATGTATGAAATAATCTTGGTTATTTGATTGCGTAAAGCGATCGATGTGCCATTGGATTTCGGATTTTTTAGAAGGTTTTCCCTGTACATTAATATGGGGATCTAGGAGCGTTTCTAGATCTCTTGACGGGTTATTGGCGATGAACTTTTCTACTATATGGAAGTTATAAGATGATACATGGGATTTAATTACACGAGTCTTGTGTGAATGGGCACGAATCAGCTCTAATTCTTCTTCTTGTAAGTTTTTAAGCTCAAATATAAAGTTAAGCTTAGTTTTATCTAAATCAAACTGGATTTCGGCCAAAATGAACATTGGAGGGGATTTTTCTTTTTTGTTAGTTATCTCAAAAGTTTGCTGACCGTAGGCGATGATAAATTCAATCGTAAGTTCCTTGACATGAAATCGGTATTGGGAGAAATTTGAAGCAGATTTAACATAAATTTGATGATTATTGACCCAATGAAGTAAAACCTCCTCGCCATTTGTGGGGATACAATATTTTTCTTGTCTTCCAAATCGACGCTGGGGAATAAAATCACCTTGCTGATAATACCGACCAAAAAAAGCAATGAGGTGGTCAATTACTCTGTTTTGTAAAGATATTGTTGAAGAATTGGGAATATCGTCGGCGTATTGTATGTAATATTTATCACAATCACAAACTAAAGAATCGATTATAGCAGAACGGATAAATTTCTCGAGTTCCTGTTCCTTAAGGTGAATCAATCGGTAAATTCCAAAGTCTAAATGGGCGGAATCTAACCGAAATATCCTTCTTAGAAGGACCTCGATTGATTTTTGCTTTGGTTTTTGTTTTGGGGTGCTATTTTTATTGGTAATTGGGGTCCCCCCTATTTGACTTCTCGGATATTCGACTATTCAATTATGACTATTAGGTTTCTCTAGTTTTTTCAACAAAACAAATAGCAGGGAGTACATTAGAACCGACCATATTAACCATGAAATCGATTGTCCCCATGTCATGCCCAATTGATAATTTACAAATCGTTCGGCAAATTCATTGGAAAGAGATACACGTTCGGGGTACTGGATAATCAACACCGTTTCATGGGTATTATCGCGAAGGGCTGAAAATATTGCATCTAAGGATTTATTGGAGGGATCCGGTAGATAAAGTTTTACAATGTTTGTGAGTTCTTGATTACCATGCTCGTCGGTGCCCGCCATGCAAATTAAATTGTTAGCAAGGCAAAATTCTCGAATTTCCGGTGCCCGTAAATCATCTCCATTGATTATTTCAAAACCATCTACGCCCCAATCTCGGAGTTGTTCATATGTAAATGGACGTCCACCATCTCCCCTATAATGATTTACAGTTACATAGCCCCCTTGTGCTTTTACCCATCCAATCGCCTCTTCACATGTCATAATATTGGGAGCATAAGATCCGGTGGTATAGTTAATGGGAGTCAAGGGGATATCAATACCATAGATATTCAAATGAATGTCTTCGGCATCATCCGTAAATTCCTGAGACAGAAGGATTGTGAAATCTAAATTTTTGCGATCCACATACTCTTGGGCGATTTGAGAACCGTAGGGATGATGATGATCCGAGAAAGCTGCCCCGTGGATTCCTTGATCAATATACCAGTCAACCCGATCGCGGGGGGAGAGTGATCCGTCAGATGCAGATGTATGCACGTGGAAATCGAATAGGAATTCATTCGGTGAAAGTTCAGTAGTTAATTTTTGAGTGGGGAGATGTAATCGCATCAAGTTCTGGTTAATCATCATAAGAATAAACAGGCAAAGGGCGAAATTTTTTATTTCTTTTTTCGAGAATCTCCAAATGGTCTTAGAAAGGGTACTTTTATCGGAGCTACGGGTTATTCGTTCTTCTTGATGGAGATTAAACGATTTTTGAATTCGATATAGGATTGTGGGTTTATCTTGTGTATTTATGAATTTCTTTTTGAATACAAATTGAAGCACAATATCCAAAACCAATAATATAAAACCAATATTGAAAAATATGATCAATGAAATTTTGAAGTTGTTTGCTATAACAAGATACCCTAAAACAAAATATATGAATAGAAATTCCACCAACAAGGCGAGAAATACAATTAGCATCTGCTTGAAATATGCATCCAAGGCTAATTTTAATCGGATTAAAAACGGATGTGCAAAATTTGTTGAAGGTTCCCCAAATTTAACACGTAAAAGATATATCGACCTTAGAATGACATAAGAAATTGATGCAAACCCGAACCAAATTGCACCCCAAGTCCCCATTGCAAAAGTAGTACCAATTATGGGTTCAAATAAAATCCGAATAATCGGGAACGTAGACTGATAATCCCCCGAGACATCGGTTTGGGTGATAGCTTCGTAAAAAATGGGGTTCCTTTGGGCGAAAATTCTTAGTATAAATAGACTTATCATCCATAACGCAAAAAATGTTGATAATATCGGATATTTTTTAATGTTTTTTCCTGGGTCCATAAAATCATCTTTCCCAAATTACAGTTGTTTCTTAAACCTCTGATTTACTTTCTTTTTATAGCTTAAAATTCTTTCTTTGTGAACCTCTATGCGATTCCATACCCCCTTCCAATTAGGGGGGCAAATATTTAAAAGAGAGCACCTCTCATAAAGCATTGATCCATAATGAAAGTTATTTTTATATGGGGGCCCCAAGCTGTCGGAAAACTCGCAGTGGGTCATGAAATAGCGAAACATATGCATTTTCGCGTGATTTTCGCCCATATTACGATGAAAAAATTAGAAAAATTCTTCAAATGGGGGAGTGGGCCCTTTATAAAACTCGATCTTCAACTCCATGTCCAAATTTTCAACGAATATTTAAATAGCAACAGTCCGGGGGTGATTCTTACGAAAGTTCGCTTCCTTAATCGGAAAAAAGACCTTCAACTGGTAGAAACCATCCTTGTAAAAGCCAGGGCGCGAAAAATCCCGATTTACGAAGTGGAACTCTATGCGGATCTTGATACCAGGATCGAACGAGCGTGTAAGGCACTCCAATTGGAAAACCGAGCCTCCAAACGAAATCTGAAAAAATGTGAATCCCGTTTACGGAAATCGCATGCCTCGGATATACAAGTCACCTCCACCCACTCCTTTGGTATGGTGCGGGAAAATTATCTAAAGCTCGATATCACCAACCAAACCGCAGAAGAAACTGCTCGGCAAATTATGCAAGCGTTTAACCTTTCGAATTCGCAATAAACACCCTAAATAATGATTTTCACTCATTTTCCAATTTCCATCTCCAATATTTTCAAGGATTTTATTTTCGAAATTGTTTTTAACGGGATGAATTAACAATTAGTATGAAAGCTGTAATGTTTGATATGAATATGCTCAAAATAGGTCTTAAGTTTGTTCACCTGGCTCCAAAATTTGCTCTATTAAAATATAAAACCGATTGGCCAAAACCCGAAGTTGAATTCGACAACCAGGTAATCGTGAGGAATATTCTTGCGGGATTGTGTGCATCTGACCTCCACCAAAATAATTTGGATATCTCGATGTACCAATCGATTCTGGCGAATCCAAAGAAAATATTCCCAATGGGTCATGAAGTTGTAGGCACCGTGCACCAACTTGGATCCAAGGCCAGTGAAGAAAATAGAATTAAAGTGGGAGACAGAGTGGTATATTACCCTCTCCCGACTTGTGCTTCCTATGGATTTAAGCTTTGCCCAAACTGCCAAACCGGAAATTATCAATTTTGCCTATGTTTGGTAGGTGTTGGCGATAAATCTGAACGCGAAGATTATTTTGGGGGAAAGGATAAGTTTGGAGGGCTCAGAGGTTTCGGAGGATTTGGAGGCGGAGGTTTTTCGGAATACATGGTCGGTTTTGAAAATCAATTTTTTAAAGTACCTGAAGCAATACCTGACCAGGTGGCTGTGTTGACTGAGCCTTTTTCAATCGCCCTCCACGCCGTCATCAGGAACCCTCCTCTGAATTCTGATACAGTAATGGTTATTGGCGGGGGGATCATCGGGTTGATGACAATTGCTGCTCTCCGATCAATAAAAAGTAAGTGTAGGATTATCGTTGTGGCAAAATATTCCTATCAGGGGGATCACGCTAAGAAAATGGGCGCCGATGAAGTTGTGCTCATAACAAACCCACAGCAATTCTACGATAGAGTTATTGAATTAACCAATGCTCAACATTTTGAACCCACTTTCTCAAAAACCGTGATTTATGGTATAGGAGGTCCTGATGTGATATACGACTGCATCGCATCCGAGAGATCCATGGATGATAATCTTCGGTTGATCAAATGCCAAGGAAAAATTGTCATTGTGGGGCTCGGTTATGCGATAACAAAAAAGGTAGATTGGGCAATCCAAATACATAAAGAGGTTGAAATCGTGGGATCATTCCTGCAGTCGATGGAAACTTGGGGCGGAGAAACAAAACATGCCTTTGTTTGGGCTTTGCAATTCATGCAGGAAAAACTTTCACAATTTGAGGATTTGGTAACGCATCGGTTTGCAATTCAGGATTATAAAGAGGCATTCAAACTGGCTGAGCATAAGAGCCGAGAAAAGGCGGTAAAAATCGCTTTTCAATATTAATGAGAATAATATTCATTATCCTCAGCGAGATCCATGCACTTCAGTTCGTGGAACGATGAAGAACATTAATTTTTTTAATGAATGATGTTTCATTTCAATGATGATTCATTTTATGAATGATGAATCATATGATAACGGTTTTTACAAATGTGAATGGAGGTAAGAGAATGACTGCTGAGATTGCTATTTTTATTGGGATGGGTATTTTATCTATAATTGTTGGGATTATTTTCATTAAAACAGGAAATAAAAAGGAATGAAAGCGACAGCTGAATTTTCCAGAATAAATGAAAATACATCTTCATGAAATCTGACGGCATTCCGTGAACATTTCTTATTCGATAGACAACGTTCACTATCGAAAAGGAAATTTTTTTTTATTTTCTTCCACATACTCAGACATAATCGCGTGTACTATGCCATAGTGAACTTCCCCGGTTCAATCGCACAATAATTTCCTTTATTTGGGTTATTCCTTCGCTTGTTTTTTTGATTACATTTCCTACCATTGACACAATACATTGCATTCTTTTTTCAGAGTTTTTATTCTTTTTACAGCATCTTATGATATATTGATATCTTTTGATTGCGAGGTCGTGTAATAATAACTCTCGATTTCTTCTCGATAGCATTTGGGATGGATAAAATCCGATGAATGAGAAATATTTTCATGAAATTGACACTCTGGACAAAGCATACTGGCTTGGTTTTTTATTTGCGGATGGGAATGTCAGAAAAGATCTCCGCCAACTGAAACTATCACAGCATGTTCAGGATATCGCACATATTACCCAATTTTGTGCGTGTTTAGGAATTCTGGAACCAAAAATCAATATTCGAGGGAATTTGGCTCGTTTGTGGATAAGTCGCAAGCAGCTCTGTATGGATCTGGTCAGCCATGGATGTATCCCCAATAAATCGAAGGTTATCAGGCTTCCGGTATTGCCATCCAGACCACTCTACCTCAGTTTCATCTTGGGATACTATGATGGGGATGGAAAAACCCAGAGCACGTTAATCACCAGCGGAAGTCGGGAATTTCTGGAAGATATTAAGTCACACTTTTCCCTCCACTTCAAACTCCGAACAGAACATCGCATAACCTATCATGATGGGCGAACTCGCACTTCCCCAAGCACCGTCCACGAACTCTCTTTAGGGGCGCCGCTTTTCAATGAAATGATGGCAAATTATCCCCACAGTCTTTCAAGGAAGCGAAAAACGTATGATCTAACCCATTACCCAAAAAAATATCTTAGGTATGGATGAAGTATAATTAGTAAGAAGGCAGTAGTGCCTCGGGTCGGATTTGAACCAACGATGCCTGGATCTTCAGTCCAGTGCCTTCCCGAGCTAGGCCACCGAGGCACAGATTTAGTGTTTTTTTATGTTTTTAAAAAAGGACGTATTAACTCCAGAAGAGAGAAGACGATAAGAAAGGTAGGCGGCCATGCTATTTAAAATTTATAGAATGATTCTTTATGAAAGGATTACCAAGTGCACTATGGATGATCGGAACCATTTATGAATCGCAATTTCGGGATGTGGCAGAATTTCTTAATAAGGAAAATTACAGAAGATTCGGATAAATTTATTTATCACTACTTTAGATAGTAACTTATATAATGAAAAACTGGTGAATATCATCACAAAATCTATCAGACCCATTAAACATTTCAGGAATACTTGGTTGAGAAAATGGGATTGGGGCATTAATGATTTAAGAAAGGCGTTGCAGGAAAGTTATAAGAAAGTAAAAATTGGGAATAATAAATACGAAGCCTACACCAGATATCGATCCGCACATAGATCAAAAAAAATTATTTATGTGGAATATGAGGATGAAATATTCATTATTACAGGTACAGAGGGGTCTTAATTATGAAAAATGATAAAGAAAAATTGATGATTGCATTGAAGCCTTGCCCAACATGTGAAAAAGGGAGTTTATTGCCCGTTAATGATATCATTTCCGAGTTTTCGGGATATGTATTTATTGAAAAGGGAGAAAGATGCAATGAATGTGGTGAAGAATTTCCCTACCAAGAAGAAACGCAAAAGACCATTCAAGCAGCACGAAAATTAGCGGTTTGGCCTGAAACCTTGAAACTCCATAGGAAATTGTCTAAAAGTGGACGGGGGATAGTTTTCCGAATTCCCTCAGATATCGAAAAACAACTTAATCTGGATGGGAGTGAAGAAGTGGATGTGTCCCTCTTGGGGAATAAAATCATTTTGAAGATTCATTAAGAAAAGTGCCGCCACCAGCAATGAGCAATGAATCGCAATTTCGGGATGGGGCAAAATTTTTAAACTCGCCCGCCGAAGAAGACCTATGTTTGAAATCGGTCAGCTACATTGGGACGACATCGAATCGCCAATCATCCCCGGAACTGAATATTTAGCCCACTTTACCGAAACTAAGGCACGAATCATGCACCAAAGCAATTACAAGGCATATTCTCCGGATCCAGAGATGATTCACACCCTGCAACAACATTTTTCCCCATTATCCTCAACATCCTCTACTTCCCCTACATCCCGAAGAATATCGATACTGATTTTAGGGGCCTCGTGGTGCAAGACCTGTGCCCATGTGACTCCGTTGCTGACTAAGATTGCGGAACAAATACAATCCCCAAATTTTGAGGTTTTTGTGCTTTCGGGGGCAAAAACTACTCTGAACACTACTCAAGGCGCCTCCGATAAAATTCAATGGGCGAAAAAATCTCCACCGGAATACCATAATCCGAAATTTGATGTTATTGCCATTCCCATCGTATATTTTTTTAAAGATCGGGATGAATGCATTGCCCGTGTGATAAAATACCCTACGGAAGGACTTTCCTATGAAGCATATCTAGCCCAACTCCTCCAACCCTAACTCAATTGATTATATGTTTCATCAGCACCACTTAAAATTTATCAGCATCACTTACATATTCTAAGCAAAAATTACATATACTTAAAATTCCTATTAATATATGAGATGGAGATTGTAAAAATGATTAATCGGGGAATGATCACAATTCCAGCTAAATTGCGCCAGAAATTTTCCTATCAAGACGGAATGAAGTTTATGATTGAATCTAGCGAAAACGGTGCTCTGAAATTAATCCCCCTAATCGACGTTGAAAAGGAACAAGACTGGTATTTGGACAGTGAAACGATTCTGAAAGTAATAGAGAAGAACCGCGAGAATGAAATTGAACGAGAAAATTCTTAAATCACGGAAGAATCAGTAATATGCCGAATATTCTCTTAGACACCGGAATTTGTACATTATTTCACTCTAAACCAAGACCGGATATGATACATGATTTAGTTCAAAAGTTAATATCTGGGAAAGTACAAGCTTTCATAACTAAATGTGTAATATTGGAGACTGCTAAAAACCTTACTGAAATTTATGGCAAGGAATCAGTGGATCCGATGATTATATCCACACTATCAAGGTTTAACATTCAGGTTTTAGAATTGCCGAATAATTTTTATATTGAGGCAGGCAAATTGCAATATAGTTTGAAGAAGGTTCTGTCCGCTTGTGACGCCTTACAG